>JAGWYX010000810.1 GCA_018969165.1 Verrucomicrobiota bacterium | reverse complement strand
CGACGCCGTATATGGACGCGACCTCGAGCTGGGGATTCCGGAGCCGGTGGCGGCGGATGCTGGTCGGGGCGGCGGGGATGCTCGTGGAGTTGTTCGTGGCGGCGATTGCCACGTTCATCTGGGCCAACACGGGGCCGGGGACGCCGCACAACCTGGCGTACAACATGATGTTCGTGGCGTCGGTTTCGACGCTGCTGTTTAACGGCAATCCCCTTCTCCGCTATGACGGTTACTACATGCTGTCCGATTTGCTGGAGATCCCCAATTTGTATCAGCGCGCGGCGCTGCAGCTCCGCTACTGGGCCGAGCGCTACCTGTTCGGCATCCGGCGGGCGGAGAACCCGGCCCACAGCCGGCGTGAGGCGACCTGGCTGAGCGTCTATGGGGTGGCCAGCTATATCTACCGCGTGATCGTCTTCGGCGGCATCCTCTTGTTCGTCGCCGACCGGTTTTTGATTTTCGGGATTCTGATGGCGGTGGCGTGCGCGATTTCATGGGTGTTGGTGCCGATCGGCCGATTGATTTATTACCTGGCAACCAGCCCGCAGTTGGAACGCCAGCGCAACCGGGCGATCGTCGTCAGCGCCGGCATCGCCCTCGGGCTGCTGGGATGGTTGGAATTGATCCCATTCCCGGCCCATTTCCGCGCCCCGGGGCTGCTGGAGGCGCAGAACAAGGTGGTGGAAGTCAACGACGCCCCCGGCACGGTCGTGGCGGTGCTGGCCACTCCCGGGAGCCGGGTGAAGGCCGGTCAACCGTTGGTCCGGTTGCAGAACCGCGAGCTGGACCTCCAGCTCGAGGCGGCACGCGCGCGCCGGGCGGAGGTCCAGGCCTTGATCCGCGAGTCGCTCGAGGACAACGCGGTCAACCTGGCGCCGCTGCAGAAGCAACTGGCCTCGGCGTCCGATCAAATCCAGCGCCTGGAACGCGACGAGGCGGCGCAGGTCGTCAAGGCCCGGCAAGCGGGGATTTGGGTGGCGCCGGAGGTCAAGCACTACGTGGGCCGGTGGCTGCCGCGGGGCGCCGACCTGGGGCTGGTCCTGGACCCGTCCAGCTTCTACTTCACCGCCACGGTGGCCGAGTCGGATGTGTCGCCCTTGTTCGGCCGGGAATTCCATAACGAAAACGTTCGCCTCCGTGGCCAGGCCGGAGAACTGCTGACCGTGACCGGTTTGAAGATTATCCCGGCCGGTCAGACGAATTTGCCGTCGGCCGCGCTGGGGTGGCGCGGGGGTGGCGAGGTGCCGGTGTCACTCTCGGACCCGACCGGCCGGCGCACGATGGAGCCGTTCTTTGAAATCCGGGCGGCGATCCAACCGCGGCCGGACGTGGCGTTGCTCCATGGGCGCTCGGGCAAGATTCGCTTTGACCTGCCTGCCGAGCCGTTGCTGCACCAATGGATTCGCCGCCTGCGACAGGTCCTCCAACGCCGCTACCAGCTATGATAAGCCCGGCGCAAGACTACCACCGCACCGATTACGTCGTGCCGGACAAGCTGCTCGCCGGACTCGACGCCTGGGTCCTGGGGCTGGTCGGGTGGCATCGGCGACGGCAGGGCATCCTGAAGGAGCTGGACCGGCACGCGACCGAGATCGATGCCCAGTCCGATTACTGGAAGGGCCTCAATGACCATCATCTCCAGGAACGACTCTTCGAGTTTCGCGGGAAATTCCGCCGCCGCCGCCGAGGGACCGAGTCGCTCGTCAACGAGGCCCTGGGCGCCATCCGCGAGGCGGCGGAACGCAAGCTCGGTTTGCGCCCGTTCCACGTGCAATTGATGGGCGGCCTGGCCCTGCACCGCGGGTACTTGGCCGAGATGGCCACGGGCGAGGGCAAAACCCTCACCGCCGGCCTGGCGGCGGTGTTCGCGGGTTGGACCGGTTTCCCTTGTCACATCGTCACGGCCAACGACTACCTGGTCCAGCGCGATGCCGAGTGGCTGCGGCCGCTCTACCATTTCTGCGGGCTCAAGGCGGGCTTCGTGACCGGCGACATGAACCCAACCGAACGCCGCGCCGGTTACGATCAGGACATCACCTACACCACCAGCAAGGAAATCGTCGCCGACTTTCTCCGCGACCGTCTGCGCCTGGGTCCGTGGCAAAACCCCTCGCGCCGGCTCATCCAGTCGCTGCTTCATCCCCAACAGCTTGACCGGGCGGACTTGGTCATGCGCGGGCTGCACACGGCCATTATCGACGAAGCGGACTGTTTGCTCATCGACGAGGCGGTGACGCCGCTGATTATTTCCGCGCCGCTCAAGAACGATGTGCTGCGCGAGGCCTGTCGGCAGGCCCAAGCCACCGCCACCGGGCTGGAGGCCGGCACGGATTACCTGCCGGACCTGCGCCACCGCGAAATCGAGTTGACCCAAGCCGGCAAGCAAAAGGTCATTGCCCGCAGTGAGCAGCTCTCCGGTTTGTTCCGCAATCTCAACCGCCGGTTCGAGCTGGTCCAGCAGGCCCTGGTGGCGCGCGAGTTCTACCTCCCGGGCAAACAATACGTGGTCGTGGACGGCAAGGTGGTGATCGTGGACGAATATACCGGGCGCATGATGGCGCAGCGCACCTGGCGGGCCGGACTGCACCAGGCCATCGAGGCCAAGGAAA
>JAGWYX010000809.1 GCA_018969165.1 Verrucomicrobiota bacterium | reverse complement strand
TGACCGGAACGACGATGGCTAGGCGTTCCTTGGCTTCCTGGAGGTCCCCGAACTCGCCGGCCCACACCAACCGGTAGCCCCGGGGCAATTTGATATTCCGGGCGATCCGCGCCTGCGCCTCCGCCACCGTGCTGCCCAAGTCGCGCCCCCGGACGCTGAACTTGATCGGAATGAAACGGTGGGTGCTTTCGTGATAAATCCACGTCGCCCCGGTGTCCAGGGTGATGGTCGCCAGTTCCTTCAACGGGATATAAGCGTTGGCACCGCTGCCGGTCGGGTAGGCCACCTTGAGGTCACGGATTCTTTCCACGCTATCCCGGTAGTCGGCCGGGTAGCGCACCACCAGGTTGAACTGCCGGTCCCCCTCCAGCACGGTGGTGGCAACCGCCCCCGCCAGCGCGGCCTGGATCACCGAGGCGACGTCGCCCGAGTTCAGCCCGTATCGCGCCGCCTTGGCCCGGTCCACCTGGAGGTTCAGGTTCGGCTGGCCGAGCACCGGGAAAATCCCCAGATCGGCCACGCCGCGGACCTGGGCCAGTTGATCGCGCACCCGCAGGGCCAACTGCGTCAGGACCTCGAGGTTCGGCCCGATGATCTTGACCGAGTTGGCGCCTTTGACCCCGGAGATGGCCTCTTCGATGTTGTCCTGGATGTATTGCGAGAAGTTGAAGCTGACTCCCGGCAGCTCGCGGGTGAACTCACGCTGAATCTGCTCGATCAACATCTCTTTGGTCAAGCCCCGGGGCCATCGGTCAAAGGGTTTGAGCGGCGCGAACAGTTCGACATTCGAGAAGGGCGAAGCATCGCTGCCGTCGTCGGGCCGGCCGTGCTGGGAAACGACGGTGAGGACCTCGGGGTGACGCCGCAGGATCAACCGCATTTTGCGAGCGGCGGCCTCGCCGTCGGGCAACGCCAGCGTCATCGGCATCGAGGCCCGAATCCAAAGATTGCCCTCCTCCAACTGCGGCAGAAACTCACTGCCCAGTCGCCAACCGAGGAAACCGCTCAATGCCAAAAAGGCAATGCCACTGCCGACCGCCAGGCGTCGGTGGGCCAGGACAAAGCGCAGGGCCGGATTGTAAAGCCGGTGCAGGGCCCGCACCGCCAAGGTCTCGGACTCCTTGACCTGCTCGGGCAACAGGAGCGAAGTCAGAACCGGGGTGACCGTGAAGGTCGAGAGCAAGGCCCCGGTGAGCGCATAGGCGTAGGTGCGCGCCATCGGACCGAAGATTTGGCCTTCGACGCCTTGCATCGTGAACAGTGGCACAAATGCCGCCACGGTGATGAGCGCGGAGAACAGCACCGCCTTGTCCACCTGCCGCGCGCTGACCAGGATCAAGCGCAATTGATCCGTCCACCCGTGGACATTGGCGTGGTCGGTGGGCAGCCGCGTCGGGTCGGCTCCCCAAAAACCCTCCGCCAGGCGTTGGAGCAGCGCCTGACGCTCCTCCGGGGGCCGCTGAAAATTCCGGAAGATGTTCTCCACCAGGATCACGGCAAAATCCACGATGATCCCCAGGTCCACCGCCCCGACCGACAGGAGATTGGCGCTTTCACCCCGCAGCACCAGCAGGATGATGGCAAAGAACAGCGCAAACGGAATGTTCAACCCGACGATGATGGCGCTCCGCAGATTTCCCAGGAACACCCACTGGATCAGAAAAATCAGCAGGCAACCGAAACCCAGGTTGTGCAGCACTGTGTGCGTCGTCACCGCGATCAGTGAGGACCGATCATAATACGGCACGATCCGGACCCCCGCCGGCAGGCTGCCATCGGTGTTCATCTGGTCGATCTCCGCCTTCACCTTGGGGATCATGTCGGCGGTCTTCTCGGTGCGGCTCATCACCACGATCGCCCCTACCACGTCATCGTCGCGGTCCCGGCCCAGAATCCCCAACCGGGGCACGTAGCCGACCTTAACCTGGGCCACGTCCTTGATCAGCACCGGCACGCCGTTGGCCTGGCTCAACACTACGTTCTCGATGTCCTCAACCTTGTAACCTTGGGTCAAATCGTCGTCGCCCCCGTCGTCGATCAACCCCACCCCGCGGATATTGATCGATTGCTGGCCGATCCGAATTTCCCGGCCGCCGACGTTGATGTTGGCGTTGCCCAGGGCCGTGAGCATCTGCGGCACCGTCAGGTTGTAGGCCTCCAGCTTGCGCGGATCGACCTCGACCTCGAACTCCTTGGTCGGCCCACCCCAACTGTTGACCGCCACAATCCCCGGAATCGTCAGCAGCCGCCGCCGCACGATCCAGTCCTGGACCGTCCGCAGGTTGACGATGCCAAAGTGCGGCGGGCCCACCACCTGGTAGCGGTAAATCTCCCCCGTCGAGCTGTTCTGCTGAATCGTCGGCACCAGGCCCCCGGGCAGACTCACGTTCTGCTGCAGCGCAATGGCCGCCTGCGCGTAGGCAAAGTGAAAATCCACCCCATACTTGAACACCACCCGCACAAACGACAGCCCGTAAAAGGACGTCGAGCGAATCACCTGGATGCCCGGGGTGGTGTAGAGCCCGATCTCGATCGGCCGGGTGTAGTAGCGTTCTATCTCCTCGGCCGACAGGCCCGGGGCCTGGGCGGTGATCTCCAGGATCACCGGCGTG
>JAGWYX010000808.1 GCA_018969165.1 Verrucomicrobiota bacterium | reverse complement strand
CGCGCCGGCGCTCTCCGCCGATCAGGCGTCTGTGGCGGACTCGGTCCGCCTGGCGCTCACTGGTGACGCCGGCCAGCGGGTGCTGATGGCCTGGCACCTGGGCTGGGACCCGGCCTGGCAAGCCTCCGGCAAGGCCTGGATCGCGCCGGTGTTGGCCCAGTTGCTGGACGATCCTTACGCCGCCGTCCGGTGCGTGGCCGAACGCTCTTTGCGCCGGCTGGCACCCGCCCTTGTCCCGGCCGACTACGACTATACCCTGTCGCCAGAACAGCGTCCGCCGGTGCGCGACGCGGTCTTCGCTCGCTGGCTCCAGGATTCCCGGGCCGCGCGCGTTGGAAACCAACCGGGCGCGACGCGGGTTCGCCCGGACAATCCAGGGGCGACGCAGGAGGATTTTGCGCGGCTGCGCGGCCAGCGGGACGACCGGGCGGTGCGCCTGCGGGAATGACGGCGCGGGCGATCGAAAGCGCAGGCAGCGGGCGAGACACCCGAACTTGACTTGCGAACCGCAAGTTTCAGAATTCAGGGACGCTAGGAGCGAGGCGCGCAGAGGGAACGGACGAAGGAAAAGAACAGTCAAAGATGCATGACAAAGGTGACTTGAGGTCTGAGGCGCGCCGCGCCGGGCGCGCCCCGAACGGGAACCCGAGCTGAGCCCGCGCCGCCCGTTGCTATGCCGACCCGTTATTTGGCCTGCGACCTGGGTGCCGAGAGCGGCCGCCTGATGCTCGGCACGCTCGACGCCCAGCGCCTGATCCTCGAGGAAGTTCATCGGTTCGCCAATACTCCCGTCAAAGTCAATGGCTCACTTCACTGGGACATCGCCCGGCTGTTCCAGGAGCTGAAGGCGGGCTTGCGGCAGGCCGCCGCGCGCCGCCTCCCCATTGCCAGCATCAGCACCGACTCCTGGGGCGTCGATTACCTGCTGCTGGACGCCCGAGCGGCGATTCTGCCGCCGACCTACCATTATCGCGACCCGCGCTGCCAGCAGGGTGTCCAGCGCGCCACCGCCAAGGTGGACCGGGAAACCATTTTCGCGGAAACCGGCATTCAATTCATGCCACTGAACACCATCTTCCAGCTCGCCGCCGAGTCGCCCGAACGTCTCCGGAAGGCCAAGACCATCCTGGGCATCGGCGACGGATTCAATTTCCTGCTCAGTGGCGTCGCCTGGGCCGAACAGTCGCTGGCCAGCACCTTCCAGCTCTATAACCCGCGCACCCGGACCTGGTCGCCACGATTGCTGCACGCCCTGGGCTTGCCCGCCAACTTGTTCCCCGCCGTCGTACCGGCGGGGACGCGCCTGGGCCGGTTGCTCCCGGATTTGGCGCGGGAAACTGGACTGTCCGAACTTGAGGTCGTGGCCTCCTGTTCGCACGACACCGGCGCAGCCGTCGCCGCGGTGCCCGCCGACGGCCTGGCCGCCGCCCCGGGAGCGCCAGGCACGGCTCCCGACTGGGCCTACCTGAGTTCCGGCACCTGGTCGCTGATGGGGGTCGAGCTGCCTGCCCCGGTCATTACCGATCGGTGCCGCGAGTTGAACTTCACCAACGAAATCGGTTACGGTGGGAGCATCCGGCTGCTCAAAAACATTAGTGGCCTTTGGATCGTGCAAGAATGCCGGCGCGAGTGGGCCGCGACCGGGCGGGCCTACGATTACGCCGCCCTCACCCGGCTGGCCGCCGAGGCCCCGCCGTTTCGCAGCCTGGTCAATCCAACCGACCCGCGCTTTCTTAGCCCCGACCAGATGCCCGCCAAGATCGCCGCGTTCTGTCGCGACACTGGCCAGCCCGTGCCAGCCACTCCCGGAGCCATGATCCGTTGCGCGCTCGAAAGCCTGGCCTTGCTCTACCGGCACACCCTCGCGCAAATCGAGCAGTTGATCGGCCAGAAGATGCGACGCTTGCACCTGGTGGGCGGTGGCAGCCAGAACGAGTTGCTCAATCAATTCGCCGCCAATGCCCTCCAAATCCCCGTTCAGGTCGGACCGGTCGAGGCGACCGCGACCGGCAATGTGCTGGTCCAGGCCATCGCCCTCGGTCATCTCCCGTCCCTGGCCGCCGCGCGGAGCGTCGTCCGCGCCTCGATACCAATCCGCACCGTGTCGCCGGCCGACGGCCCGGCCTGGGCCGACGCGGGAAGGCGCTTCCAACGGCTGCTGGCAGCCAACCCCAAAGAATCGCCGTGAAAGCCAAACCCCCATCCCCTGCCCAGCGAAGAGCCAGCGCGCTCCACGGGCCCAAACATTACCGGATCGTGGTCCCGCCTCCCGGTTCCCGCGAAGTGGATACCGGCCTGGAATTCCGCTTCCTGGACGCCGCGCCGTGGCTGGTCGAGAAATTCGAGCTCGACCCCGCGGATGCCGAATTGCTGGAGCGCCGTGGACTTTACCAGGGGTTGAACCTGGACGTCTTCCGCGGATACGCCGGTCGGTACAATGAATGCCTGGCGGTCTGGGCGGGCGCTGAATCTTTCTTTCAATCGCAAGAACCGGTCCTCGCCCAACTCGAACGGTGCCATCGCGAGGCCGTCGAGCGCTGGCAGGCCCATGCGGCGCTGCACCGGAACCGATTCCGGGACCTGCACGCGCGGAGCCAGAGCAATCGGAAAGTCATCCAC
>JAGWYX010000807.1 GCA_018969165.1 Verrucomicrobiota bacterium | reverse complement strand
CGGTCCTGGCCACCTCGTCAATGTTCCCGCTCCAACTCTTGACCTCGGGCGCCGGAACGATCACCTCCACCCCGGCGGCCACCAATTACCTTCCTGGCACCTCGGTCACTTTCATCGCCACGCCTGCGCGTTATTACGCCTTCAGCCAGTGGTCGGATGGGGACACCAACAATCCGCGGACCGTCACCGTTGGCACCAACAGCGTTTACACCGCGGTTTTCACCAACCTCGTCCCCTTGGAGACCCACATTCTGCGTGAGTGGGACCAATCCTACGGCGGCCCCGCGTTTAATTATCTCACAGCCATCGCTCCTTCGCCGGATGGCGGTTATCTTCTGGGCGGCCCCTCCAACAGCGGTGCCGGACAATCCAAAACAACATCCAATTTCGGCGATTTTGATTTCTGGGCGGTGAAGGTCGATGCGGACGGCAACCAGTCGTGGGACACCGATTTCGGCGGCTCGGCCGCCGACAATCTGAACGCCATCCTCCCGACGCCAGACGGTGGCTATTTGCTCGGCGGCAGTTCCGCTTCGGGCGTGAGCGGGAACAAGACCACCCCCAACTATGGCAAGGCCGATTTTTGGGTCGTGAAGATCGACGGCTCGGGCCGCAAACAATGGGAACGAGACTTCGGCGGGTCCGGCGACGACGAGCTAACCGTGATGGCGTCCACGACCGACGGCGGTTACATACTGGGTGGCGCCACCCAGTCAGACGCCAGCGGCAACAAAACGACGCCGGCGCTGAGTTCGGGCGATTTCTGGGTGGTTAAAATCGATGCGCAGGGCAACAAAGAATGGGAAAGCGCCTTTCCTTCGGGCGGTAGGAACCAACTGAACGCGCTCCTGCCAACTGCCGACGGTGATTATCTCCTCGGCGGCGCGGCCGCCGGGGCAGGGTTGGATTACTGGCTGCTTCACATGAATCCGACCGGCAACAAACTCTGGCAGCAGACCTATGGCGGCAACGCGGATGACATTCTGCACTCCATCGCTGCGACCCGTGACGGCGGTTACCTCCTGGGAGGCGAGTCCTGGTCGGTCGTGAGCGGGGACAAGACCGCGCCCAATTACGGCGTAAACGATTTTTGGTTGGTCAAGGTGGCGGCGGATGGGAGCAAACTATGGGATCGGTCCTACGGTGCGGCAACCTATGACGCGCTGGATGTCATCCAACCCTGGCCGGATGGTCGATATGTGCTGTGCGGTAATGTCTCCAGCAACTCGTCCGCCATGCGCGTGATGGAGGTGGACGATCAGGGCAACCTTCTGGCGGGTGCCACGTTCGGCGGCCCCGGCAACAACAATCTCACCACTGCCACCCGGACGGCCGACGGCGCCCTGTTGTTGGGTGGCGCCAGCATGGCGCCCGCCAGCTCTGAAAAGCTCGCCCCGCTGCGTGGTGTCCAGGACTTCTGGCTGGTCAAAGCCGCTGTCGTCCAGATGCCAGTCGGGACCCCGGTGGTGACCATCGACCATTTATTCGACCCGCAGGGGAACTACACCGCCAGCGGCAGCGCCCTGGTGACCATGACCACGAGCCTGGCCGGCGGACGGCTCTATTACACCGTGGACGGTTCAGGACCCGGAACGAACTCCCCTGCCTACAGCGGGCCGTTCACCCTGAACCACTCCGCCATCATCCGCGCCCTGACGGTGGGTGCGAATGGCTTGCCCATGGTTGTTGCCGACCCGGTGAACCTGGCCGTGACCCTAACCGCGCCGCAGGTCGTGTCGGTCGCCGGCCTGGCCGCCAACCAGACCATCGGCGTCACTTTCGACGAACTGCTGAGTTCGAGCGCGACCAATGTCGCCGACTACCGCCTCGGCAACGGCTCAACGGTGACCAACGCCGTGTTGCAGGACGACGGGCGGTCAGTCCAACTGTTCGTCTCCGGCGGTCTGGCCAACGATGTGACGCTCACCATCAACCAGGTAGAAGATTCGGCCGGCCACCCAATCGCCGCCAACACGACCGTCGCTGTGCCGCTGATCGCGCTGGCGTCGGCCGACGTCGGCCCATCGGCCATCACTAGCCAAGCCTTTGCCGCGGGTCCGGGGGCGGTCTCCGTTCTGGCCGGAGGCGAGGGCATGGGCGGCACCAACGACGGGTTCAACTTCCTCTACGCGCCGCAAACCGGCGATTTCGACGTCGCGGTGCAGATCACCAACTTCGTCGCCGCCGGGCCGAACACCCTCGCGGGCCTGATGGCGCGCGAGACGCTGGCCGCTGACAGCCGGGAGTTGAGCGCGGTGGCAACGCTTCCCAGCGCCGGCGCGGTTTGGCTCACCCTGTATCGCGCCCTGGTGGGCGGGCCAACCACCAACTGGCCGGGCGCCTTCACTCCCCAGGGTCTTCCTTACCCGAACGTCTGGGTGCGTTTGCAACGCGTCGGCGATACGTTCACGGCCTACGCCGGAACCAACGGCCTGAACTGGGCCGCGTTCGGCCAGGTTACTCCCAATCCTCCCTACCCGGACACCGTCTGGGTTGGGTTGGCAACGACCGCCGCTACGGTCTCCGGTATTTCGGCGCACGTTTGGTATGAGCACTTCGGCGCGGTGACCAACGTCGGTCCGCCCTCGGTGGATGATAGTTGGGACACCTTGCACTTTGCCATC
>JAGWYX010000806.1 GCA_018969165.1 Verrucomicrobiota bacterium | reverse complement strand
GGCCTTGTGCCACTTCGAAGTCCTGATCAAGCTCGTCCGGGAGCACGCCTTTCACTTGGCTCAAGAGTTCTTTTGGCATAATCCTGCCAAGCTTCCGGCCCCAGCCGAATGGGTCACAGTCCGGCGCATTCGCGTGAAGGACTCAGTGGAAGTGCTGTGGTGGCTCTCCAAGTCCACACAACCTAAGGCGGACAACCGGAGAATTCTGACACAGTATTCCGAGGACATGAAGCGGCTGCTCAAACGTGGTTATCGAGCCAAAGAGCGCCCCTCGGGTCACAAGATCACGCACAAATTCACCGAGCAAGGTGGCGCGATTCCACCCAATCTGTTGATCATGGGGAACAACGATGCAAACGGCTATTATCTCACTCGGTGCGCGGAGGAGAAAATCAAGCCGCACCCGGCCCGGTTCCCGGCACTGCTCCCGGAGTTCTTCATCAAGTTCTTGACGGAGGAGGCGGACTTAGTACTCGATCCGTTCGCCGGCAGTTGCACGACCGGCGAGGCCGCCGAGCGGCTGAATCGCAAATGGATTGGATTCGAGCTTGTTCCCGATTACCTCAACGGTGCCCAATTCCGGTTCGAAAGAGGGGACCTGGCAGCGGGCGAATCGGTGTCCCCAGACAGAAGCGGTCGGGCGCCCCAGCGCCAAATGTCCCTGCTTTAGATGACGCGACGTCGGCAGTCCTTGGTTCGAGCCGGGACGAAGGAGTGCCGCGGCCGCCAGCCAGCGGCGTGGAGAAACCCGGCTTCGCCTCCCTCCGAGGCATAATTCAGCCTAAAAACGCGCGCCAAGGTCCTCCTGGAGGACCGTTTCTTCCATATCTGGGTGGAACGCAACAGCTTCTTGAAGTGACGGCAGTGAGCGACTGGCACGAGCGATGCTCTTTCGAACCCCAGGTATGTTGCGGGAGAAAGTGGATGCCCCGCCGCGTGGCGGGAGCTTTTCCACCACTTCCGCGACCATCGCGCAATCAACTGTTTCCTGGAGGCAGACATGAAAACGTTTCTGTGCTGTGATTTCGGTACCGGCAGCCTCAAGGCCGCCGAGTTCGAGTTGGTCGAGGGCGGGGGGCTGCGCCTGAAACGATTTGGGGTGAAGGGATTCGGCCTGGAGGGCACCGTCGAGAGCGCCCGCGAGGGGGCCATCCTCAAGGCCATCCAGGCCCTGCAAACCGAGCGCGGCCTGGGCGCCAGACAGATCAACATCTGCGCCCCCGGGTTCCACGTCTTCTCCAAATTCGTGAAGCTGCCGCCGGTGGATGCCTCCAAGGTCACCCAGATCATCCAATACGAGGCGCAGCAGAACGTGCCGTTTCCGCTGGAGGAAGTGGTGTGGGACTACCAGATCATGGGGACGATGCCCAGCGGGGAGCTGGAGGTGCTGCTGGTGGCCATCAAGGCCGACGTGGTCGAGGGGCTGTTTCGGACGGCCGAGTCGGCGGGGCTGCGGCTGCAGTTGGTGGACGTGTCGCCGGCGGCGCTGCACAACGCCTTTCGGTATAACTACGGGGACCTGGAGGGGTGCACGATGCTGCTGGACATCGGGGCCAAGACCAGCAACCTGCTGTTTTTCGAGAAGGGCAAGTTTTACTCGCGGGGGATCAACATTGGGGCCAACGCGATCACGCAGGATTTTGCCACCGAGGCGCGGCTGAGTTTTACGGAGGCGGAGGCCTTCAAGATCAACGACGGTTTTGTGAGTTTGGGGGGAGCGTATGAGGAGCCGGAGAACCCGCGGCAGGCGGCGGTGTCGAAGATTGCGCGGCAGGTGATGACGCGGCTGCACATTCAGGTCAACCAGACGATCCAGTTTTACCGTGGGCAGCAGGGTGGGGCGGCGCCGCAGCGGTTGTTTTTGGCGGGAGGGGCGTCGCTGATGCCCTACACGTCGCAGTTTTTCGCGGAGAAGCTCAATTTGGCGGTGGATTATTTCAATCCGTTTCGGAACGTGCAGATTGATCCGGAGGTGAACCTGGAGGAATTGGCGCGGGTGGCGCATTCGCTGGGGGAGGTGGTGGGGGTGGGGTTGCGCAACTCGGCGCAATGCCCGGTGGAGTTGAACCTGATGCCGAAGAGCATTTTGCAGCGGCAGCAGTTTGGGCAGAAGAAGCCGTATTTTGTGGCGGCGGTGCTGAGCCTGGTGCTGACCGTCTTCTCGATCGGCTGGTTCTACGATGATGTCAGCGCGGCCAAAGCCGCGACCCTGGCCAGGTTGCGCCAGCGTCTCCAACCACTCCAAAGGTCGGCCAGCCAGTTCAAGCAGCAACTCCGGGACCGGGACGAATTAAAACAGGACCTCGACAAACTGGGAAACGTGATGGAGGACCGCTACGCCTGGGCCACGTTGCTCAGGAAGTTGTGCGAGGTGATGGAGTCCACCGAAGCCAGAGCTTCAGCCCGGTTACGGCAGCCGACCGGCATCTGGATCGAGCGCCTCGAACCGGTTAGCCCCGACTCGGAGCAGGCTGCCATGAGCGACGCGGAGGAGGAAGACGATCAACCCGACCGGAACCGCGCGCTGCTGGAATTTCTCAGGCGCTATTTTCCTCAACTCTTCCGTCCCGGCGCCGCGTTGCCTCCAGGTCTAAATGGATTGATGCCCGGCGCCGATAGCCCCGCCTCG
>JAGWYX010000805.1 GCA_018969165.1 Verrucomicrobiota bacterium | reverse complement strand
TGGGGCCGCGGCCAAGCGTTTATGAGCGAGGGATTTTCTGATGTCTGGGTTCAGGACGGGGTGTTTCTGGGCGGCGGCACCGGTGGAGTGGTGACGGTGGGGGGCAATCCGCGCGATCCATCGGTCCAGGCGATGGCGCGTCGCCACGATGGCCTGTGGACCATGACGTTTTGTGACGGTCACGTTGATGGGCTGAAAGTGAGCCAGTTGTTCGCGACGCAGAACCCCGCGGTGGCCCAAAGGTGGAACTGGGATAACCAGGCACCGTAGCCGCGACGGAGAAAGTGCGAGAATGAAAACAAAACAGTTGGCCAACGTCTTGATCAAGATCCTGGGACTGTCGGTGGTCATTCACGGCATCCCGGCCCTCATTACGGGTGTATTCGGCCTGGCGTACGCCAGAGGAGTTGGTGCGCCGGGTAATTATTGGTTTTATCCCGTCTCGTCTGTGGTGCTGGTCGCTCTCGGGATTTGCCTCATCGTCAAGAGTCGCTGTGTCGCGGAGCTTTTGTTCAAAGGAGACGATGAGTCATCGCCGGATGCCTGACCACCGCGCGGCCGCCAACCGCCCATGAAATGGAGCCGACTCACGTCGGCTGCTACGGGGCGGGGGTTACACCAGGCGCTTGAACTTCGGGTGCTCGGCCAGGCGCTTGACCAGTTCCTTGACCTTCTGGGCCTGGCTTTTGTGGGCCAGCAATGTCGCGTCATCGGTTTGCACCAGGATCGCGTCGCGCAAACCGACCACCGCGATCGGCGTCCGCCCGGTGGTGCGCGCGTCAAAGATGATGTTCCGCGCGCCGTCCACGTGGATGAAATCGGCCACGGCGCAGTTGCCCTCGGGGTCCGGCTTCAGGTGCCGGGCCAGGGCGGTCCAGGAACCGAGGTCGTCCCAGGCGAAATCGCCGTCGGCCACGACGACGTTTTGCGCGTGTTCCATGAGGGCGAAATCGATCGATATTTTTTTGAGGTCGGGATAATCCTTGGCCAGGGTCTTGTCGAGTTTGGGGGTGCCGGCGACTTTGAACCAGCGTTGGCAGGCGGCGGCCATTTCCGGTTGATGCTGCTCGAGTCCCTGGGTGACGGTCACGAATGACCAGATGAACATGCCGGCGTTCCAGCGGTACTGACCGCTGGTGAGGTACTCGAGCGCCCTTTCGTAGTTGGGTTTTTCCACGAACTGCTCGGTCTTGAAGAACGGGGTCTTGTAGCGCTTGACCCCGTGCGGCGGCGGCAAGGTCACGCCGGTGCGGATGTAGCCGTAACCAGTGGCGGGCTCGGTCGGTTTGATCCCGATGGTGACGATCACCTGCCCGCGGCCGGCCAGGTCGAAGGCGTCGCCGAGGGTTTGTTGAAACTTCTTCTCGTCCGGGATGACGTGGTCGGCAGGCAGCACGGCCATGACACTGTTAAGGTCACGGGCCCCGACGAGGGCGGCGCCCAGGGTGACGGCGGCGCAGGTGTCGCGTCCGCAAGGTTCGGCGACGATGTTTTGCCGGGGCAATTTGGGCAATTGCCGGCGGACCTCGGGGGCTTGGACGGCGTTGGTGATGACGAGAATATTCTTCAGCGGCACGAGCGGCAGGACCCGGTCCACGGCCTGTTGCAGGAACGAGCGATCGCCCAGGAGGGTGACGAGCTGTTTCGGGGTTTTCTCGCGGCTGACGGGCCAGAACCGTTCGCCCCGGCCGCCGGCCATGACGATCACGTAGCGATTATCAGAGAGTGCTTTCATGTTAGGCTCAGATGGACTTGACGGCGGCGCCGATCGACCGGACGAAATCCGTCACGCGCGGCACCAGGTCGGGAGATCGGCCCAGTTGCGCGATCTGGTTGACGATGGCGCTGCCCACGACGATCGCCTCGGCGCTGGCAGCCACGGCACGGGCCTGGTCCGGATTGGAGATGCCGAACCCGACGGCAATCGGGAGTCGGGTATGGGTCCGGATGCGGGCCGTCATTTGGGCCAGGTTGTCGGCGATGGTTTGCTGCATGCCGGTCACGCCTTCGCGCGAGACATAGTAAACGAAGCCGGTGCCGCGCTTGACGATGAGCTCGATCCGATCGTCCGGGGTGGTGGGCGCGACCAGGTAGATGACGCACAAGCCGGCCTCCCGCATCAGCGTCTCGTATTCGTCCGATTCCTCGGGCGGTAAATCCAGCATCAGCAGGCCGTCCACGCCGACCTCGGCGGCATCGCGCACGAAGCGGCGCAAGCCGTAGCGATGGGCCAGGTTGAAGTAGAGGTAAAGGACGATGGGAATCTGCGTCGCCTCACGGATGGCCGCGACGGTTTCCAGCACCTTGAGGGGTGTGGTGCCGGAATCGAGCCCGCGCTGGGCCGCCAGTTGGTTCACCAAACCGTCGGCCAGCGGATCGCTAAAGGGCACGCCCAGTTCCAGGATGTCCACGCCGGCTTGATCGAACGCCAGGGCAAGCTGCCGCGTGGTCGCCAGGTCCGGATCGCCGGCACCGATATACACGACGAACCCTTTCCGGCCGGCACGCCGCAGCTCGGCGAACCGTTCATCGATGCGATTCATGCCCGCGCAGGATGACAACAAGAGCGCCGCGAGGCAAGCGCTGGAGCAAATCCGAAGGACGAATTCCAAGGGCGTCTCGGAGTGCA
>JAGWYX010000804.1 GCA_018969165.1 Verrucomicrobiota bacterium | reverse complement strand
CATCGGATCGTATTGCGGGACGTGTTCATCAACCACCCGCAATATGGCTGGTTCATCGCCTCGGTTTACCTGATCTGCGGGGCGCTGCGGTTGGCCCGCTTCAACTGCCTGGCCGCGCAGCCCTCGGCCGGCGGCGACAAGGATTTTCTCGGATTCCCGATCCCGGCGGCCGCCGGGCTGGTGGCGTCGCTGACGCTGTTCATTATGTGGTGGGACGACCGCGGGTTTGCGACCGGCAATTGGCGGTTCATGCTGCCGGGGATCCTGCTCTTCCTGTCGTTCATGATGGTCAGCGAGGTGAAATACCCCGCGTTCAAGACGATCGACTGGCGGACCCGCCGGCCCTTCACCAAGATGGTGATGATCGTGCTGGTCACCGGTTGTTTCGTGATCATGTGGGATAACATTCTGCAGCCGATTTTGCCGCTGCTGTTCAGCCTCTACCTGGCCTACGGCTTCATCCGGCCAAAGATTTCCCACCGCGTTCGCCGCGAGATCGAACAGGAAGACGAGGACGAGGAAGCCGGCGGCGCCGAGCTGCCCTGAGAGTCCTCGAGCGGTGAAACTTGACTTGATGACCGCAAGTTTCAGAATTCAAGGACACTTGTGGCCATCACAGTCCGTCAATTCGAGCAGATGAAAGGTCGCCTCAGCGGGGCCCGGCGGGTCGCGACGCCGGTGTTCGAGGAGAGCCGCCCGGTAGCCACGGCCGGTGGAGGCGCGGTCATTCTGGGCATCGACCCTTCCTTGCGCGGCACGGGCTTTGGCATCATCCGCGCCGTCAAACCGCAGCCGCGGGTCCTGGCGCACGGCACGGTCAGTTGTCCGGCCGGCTGGGAGCGTTCGCGGTGTCTGGTGAAGATCGCCCAGACCTTGCGCGAACTCGTGCGGCAACATCAGCCGACGGTGGGCGTGGTGGAAGGACTGTTTTACGCGCAGAACCTGCAAACGGCCCTGATCATGGGCGAAGCGCGAGGCGTTTGCCTGGCCGTGGTCGCCGAGGCCGGTCTCGAGGTGTACGAAATCGCCCCGCGCAAGGTCAAGCAGGCCGTCGTCGGTTACGGCGCGGCGCAAAAAGTCGCCGTGGCCAAAATGGTTCAGCGCCTGTTGCGCCTGGCGGAGTTGCCGGCTCCGGATGCCGCCGACGCCCTGGCACTGGGGCTGGCCTTTGCGCAGGAGACCGGCGGCTTCAGCCTGAACCCGCCCAAGCGGATTTGAGGCGGCGCTGCCCAGCCTGCCGGTTCATGGTCTGGGGGAAAGCGCAAAACCGGAATTGATCATGATCGCCTTTTTGCAGGGCAAACTGATCGAGGCACTGCCGACCCAGGTGACGGTCAACGTCAATGGCGTCGGTTACGAGGTGCTGATCCCGCTTTCGTCCTTCGCCAAGCTGCCGTCGCCTGGACACGACGTCACGCTCCTGACGCACCTGGCCGTCCGCGAGGACGCGCACGTGCTGTACGGCTTCATGACCACGGCCGAACGCGACTTGTTCCGGCTGCTGATCCACACGGTGAGCGGCATTGGTCCCAAGATCGCCCTGAACGTCTTGAGCGGCATGAGCGTGATCGCGTTTCGCGGCGCGGTGGCCAACGGCGACGTCAAGGCCCTGTCGCAAATCTCCGGCGTCGGCCGGAAGACGGCGGAGCGCATGGTGGTCGAGTTGAAGGACAAGATCGGCGCGGCGGGCGCGTGGGAGGCCCGCAGCGCTCAGCGTGCCCTTTCGGCCGAGGACCAGAAACTCAACGACGCCATTCTGGCCCTGATGGCCCTGGGCTTCAAACAGGTCGAGGCTCACGACGCGGTGCGCTCGGCCTTGAGTGGGTTGGGTGGGCAGGCGACGGTCGAGGAGCTGGTTCGCGCCTGCCTGAAAACGAGGGCATGATGGCGGCGCCGGCGAGCAGATCTTCCGGTGTCGTGGTGCCGCACCAGGCCAAGTGGTCCCAGCGCGTCGCGGCGGCCGTCGCGTTCGCCCTGATCCGGACCATCGCCGCCACCTTGCGATTTGATTGGCACGACGAATCCGGGTTGTTTGGCGGCGAATCGGCGGGGCGGGTGATTTTTTGCGTCTGGCACAATCGGCTGGCCTTGTCGCTGATCATGTATCGGCGCTACGTGCAGCGGCGCCAACCGCGGCGGCGGATGGCGGCGCTGGTCAGCGCCAGCCGCGACGGGGGTCTGCTGGCGCGGATTCTGGAACATTTCGCCGTCGAGCCGGTGCGCGGGTCCTCGAGCCGGCGCGGGCCGCAGGCCCTCCTGGAGCTGACGACGTGGTCGGAGCGGGGTTACGATCTGGCGATTACGCCGGACGGACCGCGGGGTCCCTGCTATGTCGTGCAGGACGGCGTCATGGCGTTGGGACAGCTTAGCGGGCTTCCGATTGTCCCGGTCTCCTACCATCTGTCGTGGAAATGGCGGATGCGGAGCTGGGACCGTTTCCAGGTGCCGTTGCCTTTCGCGCGGGTGGGCGTTCGGCTCGGCGTGCCGGTCCGTGTGCCCCCGGAGGCTACCGACACTCAGCGCGAGGCCCTCCGGGTCGAGCTGGAGACCGCCCTGCGGGCGATCACCGCCGACTGAACCCCAGCCCGGCGCGCCTCAGACCGTGTTTTAAAAACGGAGCGCGGCTGGGTCGAA
>JAGWYX010000803.1 GCA_018969165.1 Verrucomicrobiota bacterium | reverse complement strand
TGCCGTTGGGATTGAAAACAGTCCCAAGCCCCGTCCGCCTCGCCGCTGCTGCGGGTCGCAGACCCGCGCTCCAAAATCAGAGGTGCCGATGCTGGCGTCCCGTTCGCTGCCGGGATTCTCCGTCTCAAGGATTCGATCAGCGAGGCGCGCAGCGGGGGCGTGCCGGCCCCGCGCCTGGGCTTGACCGAATGACCAATAGAACCGCCGGACCTGAGCCGCGAAACGTTCCTTAATGCCCCGGCGGGTAACCGCGCGATTAGCGGCGTGAGAAGTGGCGCAAAAGTGGCGCAAGCGGTTATGGCGGTCTCGATGTAACCTCCTTGTGCTCAGTGGTGCCCCGGCTAGGACTCGAACCTAGAACCAATTGATTAAGAGTTCTCTACTTGACAGTCCTAAACGGTTCGCATAAGTTCGAGTAAGCTCATCATAGATCGACGATTACACTGTAAACAAAGAGGTTTTATGCGAAACTCAAAAGAACTCAAAGGAACTGCTGAGAACAGGAAAAACCGGACAGAAACCGGACAGACAGATTTGTCTGTCCGGTCGCCGGCCGTTCGGCGGTTATCGAAGACGCACGTGGACTACTGGGTCTCCCGCCTCCGCAAGCGCGGTTACGTGGACCGGCACGGTCAGTTTGTCGAGGTTCCCGACTGGCAGGTTCGCCTGTGGAAGGCCGGGCGGGAAACTTGGTTCAACCTCGGCACGGCGAACCAAGCCGCCGCCGCCCGCAAGGCCAAGGACCTTTTCACCTTCCTTCAGGCCAACGGCTGGGAGGCGACCTTGGCCCGGTTCAAGTCCGGTTCGGATACCGCGCCCAGGCTCAACCTGACGGTGGGTGAGTATCTCAACGCGGTGAAGGACACAGCGTATCTTCGGCCGCGCACGTTCTTGAATTATCGGAACGGCCTGCGGACCATTGTTAGTGAAACCTTCGGCGTTCGAGGTGGAGATTCCAAATACGACTATCGGAGCGCCAATTCAGGGAACCGGAAGTGGGCCGAACGGATAGACCGCATTCGGTTGGAGCGTGTGACGCCGGCGCGGGTGATGCGCTGGCAGCAACAGCGCATCCGCGCCGCCGGGCCTTCACCCGCCGCCGCCGCCGCAGCCAAGCGCACGGCCAACAGCCATGTCCGGTGCGCCCGGAGCCTGTTCAGCCGGGAGATTCGAAAACGGCTTCAGGGCGTGATTCTTCCGGTGGCGCTGCCCTTTGACGGTGTGGAACCATTCGAGTCCGGGAGCACGAAATACGTGTCGAAGGTGGACGCGCGGGCGTTGATTGCCGCCGCCAAGGATGAACTGAAGGCTACCGACCCGGAAGCCTACAAGGTGTTTCTGTTAGGTCTGTTCGCCGGGATGCGCAAGGGCGAAATTGATCTGTGCGAATGGCGCATGGTGGATTGGGCAAACAACTGCATCCGACTGCAAGAAACCGAATGGCTCCATTTGAAGACCGCGGACAGCGCCGGCGAAATCACGGTGGACCCGGAAGTCATGGCCGAGTTGCGCCGGACAATGCCGGCCAGCCAAAGCCCGTTCGTTGTCACCAGTGATCGGCGGCCGCGCAACGATTCGGTTCAAGTTTACTACCGCTGCGAGCCAATTTTTGACAGGCTCAACGAATGGCTCCGGACCAAAGGAGTTGCTGTCCACAAGCCGTTGCATGAACTGCGCAAGGAGATTGGGGCGCTGATCGCGACGGAACACGGCATTTACGCCGCGAGCCGGTTCTTGCGGCATTCGGACATTACCACGACGGCCCGGCACTACGCCGAACACAAGGCGCGGATCAGCGTCGGCTTGGGCAAGCTGCTGGACACCGAAATCAAAGCCGTTGAGGTGGAAGGTGGGCGGCAGTGATAGCGAGCCGCACTTGGCGTCACTGAGGCTTATGCGCAATCCGAAGGGTGGCTTGAACAGCAATGCCGAGCCGGTAGCCATGTGATCTTGCTCTGATCTTGGCTGGGAACGGGGAGGGTTGCGCTGGTTAATCGGGAGCTATAATGCGCTTGCCGCCTTGCACCTGCTACTTCGTCAGCACGGAGCACACTATCACCGTTTACTGCCGCCATCCATGCCCTCCAGGCTACTCGCAGGGCGACGTTGGCGGTTTGTCTATATGGTGCCGCTAGTGCGGTTCGACAAGGCCGACGCCAGCAAGGTCAACGGCTTCGATGTAATGGCGGTTGAGCTTGCCCTGCTGCTGCCGGAGCAACGGCCGTCCATCGTCTGATCGGGACGCATAAGGTGATTCCATCCCGGCCTCCCACCGGCTTCTCTATTCAGTCCTTGTAAGTTTGTAAAACTCGCGGTTGGCTGTTGACAGACGCCCGCAGCGCACGTAGCATACCTGTACGGCCTTGGTGGTGCTCGGACTGGCTCGACCGAGCGGTGACGCGGCGCGACCCTACCCCGCCCGAAACGCAACACAATGTCATCCGTAAGGTGCCAAATAACTCAGTCCCCAATCGGGCGCGTCGCCTGTCTGAGCCGACCCGCGTAACTCCTCCTCCACTCCCTGCCTACTACTCGCCGCAGGACGCGTCGGCCTACACCAGCCTGTGTGTAACTACCCTGTTACGCGCCTTTCGGCGCGGCGACCTTCCCGGGTACAAGCTCTCCTGCCGCTGCGT
>JAGWYX010000802.1 GCA_018969165.1 Verrucomicrobiota bacterium | reverse complement strand
CGCCAGCCGCCGCACCGCGGTCTCGAGTTCGGCCAGCTCGGCCAGCGCCGGCAGCGCTTCCACGAACCGGCGCATGGCCAGATCGGCATGGACCGAGGTGCCGCTCACGCCCAGTTGCGCCGTCACGGGTTCGGTCTGCACGGTCGCCTGCAGCAGCCGCATCCCCATCAGACGCTGCACGCCCAGCCGGACTTGGTGCTCCAGGCGGACACCGAGGGCCGCGCGCTCCAGGGCTTCGGACCCGACCGCCAACTCGGCTTGCCGCAGCGCCGCGAAGGCGAGTTGAGCGGCCTCGGCGACGCGAGTCTCGACGTCACTGGCCCGGGTCAATCGGCTCATGAGTTCGAAGATCAGGATTTGGCGTTTTTGTTCGAGCAGGTCGTAGCCTTCTTCGGCGAAGGCGAGCTGCCGTTTCAAGGACAGCAGGTTGGACTTGGTTGGGGCGAGGCTGAGTTTGGCCATAGGCGTGCCCGGGCAGTTTAGGCCGCCGGGCCGGACGGCGCGGCCACTGGTGGGTCGGCTGGTTTGGCGCGGTAGTGTTGGCGCAGCAGGGCGTCGCTGACCCGGTGCAATTCCTCGGCCGGCAGCAGCGAAAGCACGTCCCAGCCCAGCTCGAGGGTGGTGGTGATCGGCCGGTTCTCGTATTCGCCCTGGTTCAGAAAGCGCGTTTCGAAGGCCTCGCCGAACTTGAGATACTGCTTGTCCAGCGTCCCCAGTTCCTCCTGGCCGATCACATCGGCCAGGCCGCGGACGCGTTTGACATAGGCGTAACCGGCGAACAACTGGCTGGCCAGCGCCGCGTGATCGTCGCGGGTGTAACCCTTGCCCACGCCGTCCTTCATCAGCCGCGACAGGCTTGGCAGGCCGGCGATCGGCGGATAAACCCCGCGCTGGAACAAGTCGCGATCCAGGACGATCTGGCCCTCGGTGATGTAACCCGTCAGGTCCGGCACCGGGTGACTGATATCGTCGGCGGGCATGGTCAGGATCGCCACCTGGGTGATGGAGCCGGGCGAACCTTCGATGCGGCCGGCGCGTTCGTAGAGGCTGGCCAGGTCGGAGTAGAGGTAACCGGGATAGCCCTTGCGCCCCGGGATTTCCCCGCGAGCGGTGCCGACCTCGCGCAGGCTCTCGCAGTAGTTGGTCATGTCGGTGAGCAGCACCAACACATGGTGACCGCAGTCGAAGGCAAGGTGCTCGGCCAGGGTCAGCGCGACCCGCGGCGTCAGCAACCGCTCGACGCTCGGGGCGTCCGCCAACGAGAAGATCATCACCGCCCGGGCCAGCGCGCCCGACTCGCGGAAATTGCGGATGAAGAACTCGGCGACATCGTGTTTCACCCCCATGGCGGCGAACACGATCGAGAACTGGACCTGCTCCTCCAGCAGGCGGGCCTGCCGCACGATCTGCGCGGAAACCCGGTCATGGGGCAGTCCGTTGCCGGAGAAGATCGGCAACTTCTGGCCGCGCACCAGCGCGTTCATGCCGTCAATGGCCGAAAGCCCGGTCTGGATGAACTCGCGCGGATAGCGGCGCGCGTGCGGGTTGATTGGCAGGC
Source organism: Verrucomicrobiota bacterium (assembly GCA_018969165.1). Lineage (GTDB taxonomy): Bacteria > Verrucomicrobiota > Verrucomicrobiia > Limisphaerales > JAGWYX01 > JAGWYX01. The sequence continues at coordinate 1,086 of JAGWYX010000802.1, read as the reverse complement.
CGTTGACGTCGCGGCGGTCGGCCGAAAGCGGGTGCGGACCGCCGTCGGCCGGCCGGCCCAAGCCGTCAAAGACCCGGCCCAGCATCTGGCGTGCAACCGGCAGCCGAAAGCTCTCTCCCAGGAAGCGAGCGCGGAGGCTCTGGTTGGACAAGCCGCTCGTTCCTTCCAGGACTTGCACCACGGCTTGCGTCTCCGAAACGTCCAGCACCCGGCCGAGGCGCGGGCGGCCGGCCGAGTCGAGGATTTCGACCATTTCGTCGAACCCGACATCGCCAATCCGTTCCACGACGACCAGCGGTCCGTCGATGCGGCCGGCGCCGACGTATTGGAGGCCGTGATCCTGGAGGTCGAAGGCCAATTCGCTCATGGGTTCATCCGGTGGGTGGCGAGGTCGATTGGGCGAGTTCGTCGAGTTCGGCGACCAGGCGTTGTTCCAGGGCCGCCAGCTTCTCAGGTTGGTGATTGCCGAAGGCGGCCTTGGCCCGCACCACTTGCGGGATGCAGGGCAGGGTGCGCAGCCGCGCCAAAGGAATCCCCGCCTGGATCAACTCCTGGCTCCGCCGGTAGAGGTGCAAGATCAGCCGCAGCAGCGCCACCTGCCGCGCCGGCACGCAATACATGTCGTTTTCCTCGAAGGCGCTCTGGGCCAGGAAGCCGTCCTTAAGAATTTCCGCGACGAAGAGAATCAGGCGCTGGGAGTCGGGCAGGACGTCCGGCCCGACGAGTTTGACGATTTGCTGGAGGCGCTCCTCGCGTTGGAGCAGGGTCAAGGCCTCCGTCCGCAATTCGGTCCACCCCGGCGCCTGCTGCTCCCACCAGGCGCCCACATCCTCGACATATTCCGAATACGACCGCAGCCAATGGATTGACGGGTAATGCCGCGCGTTGGCCAGTTCGGTGTCCAGCGCCCAGAAGCAACGGATGAATCGGCGCGTATGTTGGGTCACCGGTTCGGAAAAGTCCCCGCCGGGCGGGCTCACCGCCCCGACGATGCTGACCGAGGCGCGCTCGCCCGCCAGGGTGGTGACGGCGCCGCCCCGCTCGTAGAACTGGGCCAAGCGTGTCGGCAGCGTCGCCGGGAAGCCT
>JAGWYX010000801.1 GCA_018969165.1 Verrucomicrobiota bacterium | reverse complement strand
CAAGGCCAATTTGCCCTGGGGCGTCGTTGCGCGGGCAGTCGAGTATCGCCGAGGATACACTCCTACCCGCACGCCTAGCCCCAGGGCAAATTGGCCGCTGGCAAACTGTATTCTATCCCAGGGTCTGGTCAGTAACAAAGCCGGCTGCTGGCAACGTCGGGATCGCGTCTCGGTTGGCAGGCGGACGCCATTGGCCCGGCGTGCCTGAGCCGGAACGTTCGGCGGAAGGCGCTTGCAGGTTCTTGCGCCAACGTGGTAGCTCCGCTAGATTACGACCATGATCGCAGATATTCGCCAACTGCTGGCAGTCCGGCCTTTTGAGCCGTTCTCCATCTTGACGAGCGGAGGGAATCGCTACCCTGTCCCAAGTGCAGAGCACGCGGCGGTGGACCCGCAACGGAGCCGAGTTGTGGTCTGGTTGGACGACGGCAGCAGCGTGACGATTTCCGGCCTGCACATTACGACGCTTGAAAAAGCGGCACCAAAACGCGGATGATTCGCCGAACCAGACGGTGGACCGAATGACGAGGAGCGCGGCCAGCCAGTGGTTCCAGCAATCCGCCAAGGCCGCGAGGATGTCGCAGGCGGACGGACCAAGACCCACGAGGATGTTGAACAGATGTCACTTACATTGCCGACGATTGACGTGAGTCAAGGATAGCTTGCGGCGGATGGCGCAGAAGGGTTGAGTTCGAGTGGGTTCCTGTGCTGGGGGAGGGGAATTGGCACAGGTGCGAGTGCTTCATGAGAGATTTCATAATCGCGCTGGTAGTGGGTTGGGGACTGGCCGGCCAGGCGGCCGCGCCGGTGCCCGAGAGCAACCCCTATGAAAGCCCGGTCGCGCCCCGGCCGCAAAACCGGATCGACAGGTTTGTGTTTGCGCGGCTGTCGGCGCTGGGTCTTCACCCGGTCCTGTGTTCCGACGCGGTGTTTGTGCGGCGGGCCTATCTGGACGTCATCGGCACCCTGCCCACGGCGGAGGAGGCCCGTGATTTCATTGGAGACCCGGACGCCCGCCACAAGCGATCGCGCCTGATCGACCGGTTGCTGGGCCGGGACGAATTTGCCGATTACTGGGCGATGAAGTGGGGCGACCTGTTGCGGATCAAGGCGGAGTTTCCGGTCAACCTCTGGCCGAACGCGGCGCAGGCCTATCACCGCTGGGTGCGCGCCGCGATCGCCGCCAACGAGCCGTACGACCGGTTCGTCGGCGAGTTGCTGACCGCCAGTGGCAGCAACTTCCGGGTGGGTCCGGTCAATTTTTACCGCGCGGTCCAGAACCGGACGCCGGAAGGTTTGGCGTCGGCGGTGGCGTTGACGTTCATGGGGGTGCGGGCCGAGGCTTGGCCGACCAGTCGTCTGGCGGGCATGGCGGTGTGCTTTTCCCAGGTCGGCTACAAGCCCACCGGCGAGTGGAAGGAGGAGCACGTTTTTTGGGATCCGTTGGGCGCCAGCCGTGTGCCCGGCGACGTTGCGCCCGGACGGGACGCGATCGCCACCGTCGCGCTCGCCTCGGAGCGCGCGGCAGAACCGGCCAAGCTGGCGCGCGCAACCGGCCCGCCGACCGAGGCGAGCTTGCCGGATGGAACCCGGCTGCGGTTGCCGCCGGACCGTGATCCGCGGGAAGTGTTTGCCGATTGGCTGATCCGGCCCGGGAACCCGTGGTTCACGCGCAACATCGTCAACCGCGTCTGGGCCTGGCTGCTGGGACGCGGCATCATCCAGGAACCGGACGATCTGCGTGCGGATAATCCGCCGAGCAATCCGGCGTTGCTGGGCTACCTGGAGAAGGAAATGATCGCCGGGCATTACGACCTCAAACGGCTCTACAGATTGATCCTCAACTCGGCGACGTATCAACTGTCGTCCGTGCCGCGGTTCAACACGCCCGAGGCCGCGGCCAACTTCGCCAGCTACGCCTTGCGTCGGCTGGACGCGGAGGTCTTGATCGACGCGATCGACCAGGTGACTGGCGCGTCGGACCTCTACACCAGTCCCATTCCGGAGCCGTTCACTTACCTGCCGGCGGGCCAGCGGGCGATAGCGATTGCGGACGGCAGCATCACCAGCCCGTTCCTGGCCTTGTTCGGACGCTCGGCGCGCGCGACAGGGCTGGAGAATGAGCGGGATAATAACCCGGTGCCGGGCCAGTGGCTGGACCTGCTGAACTCGACTCACATCCAGCGCAAGCTCCAGCGCGGCCCGAAGCTCGAGGCGATCATCAACTCGAGCCGCGGCCAGTCGGAGATCACGGCGGAACTCTACCTGACGCTCCTGTCGCGTTTCCCGACCCCGGCCGAGCTGAGAGCCGTCGCGGCTTACGGTCGCCGCCAGCCGAACCGCCGCATGGCGTCGGCCAACCCGAACCGATCAGCGGTGCCGCCGCGTGAACGCGGTGGGGCCGAGCTGCCGCCAGGTCGAGCGGGGCGGCCGCGCCGCCCTGCCGGCGTGGGGCAGGGAACCGGTGCGGGGCCGTCATCCGCGGGGGATGCTCCGCCGGCGCTGAAGCGGCGCGAAGATTGGATCGACATCGCGTGGTCGCTGATGAACAGCACGGAGTTTTTGTATCGCCATTGACACCGCCAACCTCCGTTCAATCCGAATATGAACACGAACCACTCCCTCCCTGCCTGGGCGTCAGACTTC
>JAGWYX010000018.1 GCA_018969165.1 Verrucomicrobiota bacterium | reverse complement strand
CCCACCAAACCGAACTACGCATGGGGCGGCGTCGAGCCGAACACCTTCGGCACGGACGAATTTATCGCCTTCTGCCGCGCGGTCGGCTGTGAACCGATGATCTGCATCAACGCCGGCAGCGGGACGCCCGACGAAGCGGCGCGGTGGATCGAGTATTGCGACGCGGCGGCCAGCACGCCGATGGGCGCGCGCCGCGCCGCCAACGGGCATCGCGAGCCGTATCAGGTGAAGTATTGGGAGGTGGGCAACGAGCTTTGGGGCCGCTGGCAGGACGGCTGGACCACGCCATCGGGTTACGCGGACCGGTATCGGCAATTCGCAAAGAAGCTATTGGCGGCTGATGCGAAGCTTCGGCTTTACGCGTGTGGCGCACCGGTCCTGTGGGGCAAACGATGGAACGACACGTTGATCGCCAAGGACGCGCCGATCCTGGAGGCGATCACCGATCACCCACTGATCGGTGGCACCGTAACCTCGAGTACCGAACCACTGGACATTTACCGTGATTTCATGGACGTGCCCGAGATTCTCCAGCGGCGGTGGGCGGCGCTCGAGCAAGACATGCGCCGCGGCGGTGTCAAGCAGCCACGGTTGGCGGTGACCGAGTTGCAGATGTTCGCGCACCTTGGTCGTTCCGGCGATGGGAATGCCACTGCCCGGCTGACGCAGGAAGAACTGGTGACCCCGGGGACGCTGGCGGAGGCGCTCTACGATGTATTGATCTACCACGCCGCAGCGCGGCTGGAGCCGTTTGTCGAATTGGTGACTCACTCGGCGATCGTCAATCATGGCGGTGGTCTGCGGAAGGAACGCGAGCGTGTTTATGCGAATCCGTGTTATTATGCGCAGGCAGCGTTTACGGCATTTGGCGGGGCAACACCGGTGGCGCTGGATTTGGAAACGCCGCTGGAACACGGGCCGGTGGTGCTGCCGGACCTCGAGCATGCGGGCGAGCGCGGCCCGCTGGTCTTTGGTGCGGTGGACGCGCTGGCGGCGGTGACCGACGACGGCAGTTTGTTGCTTTCGATCGTCCATCGAGGGACGGCTGGAGCGATTCATGTATCGGTCGCGGTCGAGGATTTCAAAGGGGCTGACGTCGCCGAGGTATGGACATTGACGGGCAACGTTCCCTGGGCGGCGAACTCGCTCGAGGCGCCGGCGGCGGTCAAACCGGTGGACACGACGGTTGCCGTGCGCGACGGCCGATTTGCGCTGGACTTGAGACCTTATACGGTGGTCCGGGTGCGGGTGCCGGGGAGGAAGTGACGCGTGATGCGTCAAACACCGAGGGCCGAGATTATCGGTCCTCTGCCTGAACCGGAACGTGAGTTGTCTCCAACCCGCCGTGCCCCGGGGCACGCGCTGCGGCTTGGGACAAGCCGCGGTCCGATTGCGCGTCGTTCATGGGCCCGTTGGTTGCGCCCTCGCGAAAGCGGGCCTTCCATGTTGGAGTGGCAGTGTGCCTGGCAAAGCGGCGGAGGGCCGCCGCAGTCCAGGACTCTGGCGCGCCAGCTTCGCCCCATTCGGTTGGCTCGCGGGGCGGGGTCTCGAATGGCGCCGTTGGTGGATGAGGAGGCGGAATGCGGGGGACCGGGCAGACCTACCGGGGCTTGACTTGGCGGCGAAGAACTTTCAGCCTTCCGGGATCAAGCGATGAAATACCTGGTGGCGTTGATGATATTATTCGGGAGTGCCGCGATGCCCTTGGCTCGAGCCGGGGACTGGGTGGTTTATGAGGGGCACGAAGGGCCGGGTCGCGGCAAGCACATTGTTTTTGTGAGCGGCGACGAGGAGTATCGGTCCGAGGAGGCCCTGCCGATGCTCGCCAGGATTCTGGCGGTGCGCCAGGGGTTCAAGTGCACGGTGCTGTTCGCGCTGAATCCGGCCGATGGCACGATCGATCCGAATAACCAGACCAACATCGTCGGCCTGAGAGCGCTCCAAACAGCCGACCTGCTGGTGCTGTTTACCCGGTTCCGCGAACCGCCGGACGACCAGATGAAATATCTTGTGGAATACGTCAATTCGGGCAAACCGATCCTGGGCATCCGGACGGCGACGCACGCCTTTGCCTTCAGCCACGACAAGCAGAGTCCCTACGCGAAGTTCGATTGGCAAAGCCGGGTGTGGCCCGGCGGGTTCGGTCGGCAGGTGCTGGGTGAGACCTGGGTGAATCATTGGGGCCGGCACGGCATCGAGGCGACGCGCGGCGTCATCGCCACCGACGCCAAGGACGATCCGATTCTGCGCGGCGTGGCGGACATCTTCGGGAAGACCGACGTGTACGAGGCTTATCCGCCCAAGGACGCGAAGATCCTGGTCTGGGGCCAAGTGCTCAAGGGCATGAACCCGAGCGATCCACCAGCCGATTACCGCCGCCGCCGCTCGACGGACAGGCAGGAGCAAGGGATCAATGAACCGATGATGCCGATCATCTGGCGGCGGACCTACACGGGCGAGTCGGGCAAGACCTCGAGGATCGTGTGCACGACGATCGGGGCGGCGGTGGATTTGGAGTGCGAGGATTTGCGGCGATTGCTGGTGAACGCATGCTACTGGGGACTCGGCATGGAGGACCAGATTCCGGCGAAGGCGGACGTCGATTACGTCGGCGCGTATCACCCGACCTATTTTGGTTTCGGCAAGTTCAAACGGGGGATGCGGCCCTCGGATTTTGAGCTGAAGTAGTGAAAGAATTTAAGAGCGATGGCAGCAGATGACCGGAAGCCGGCCCTCCGGACCGCGGCTTGTCTCAAGCCGCAACGGCCCTGGATCGCCAACGACCAGAAAACGTTGGCCGACCGATTCCCTATCGATGCGCTGCGAGTTGAGGACAACTCGCGGTCCGAATGCGCGATCTCCGGCGGATCGGAGGTCTGAGGCGGCGCCTCGCTAGAGTCCTTGAACCGTGAAATTTGCTGTAATCAGGTCAGGTTTTTGGCCGTGTCCGAATTTGCGGTTGGAGCGCGAGTCTGTGACTCGCAGCAGCTTGATTTTGAAGCTGCGGTGCTGCGGCTCATAGAGCCGCGCTCCGAAATTAGCACACTGCCGGCGTCCTTGAACCGTGAAACTTGACTTGATTACCGCAGGCTTCGCCATTCAAAATTCGATCCGCCTCCGAACCAAAACTTGTCCCGCCACCATGAAAAGAAACCTGCTCCCTGAAGTTGAGAAGTTCCTCGCCGCTCAGCCCCTGCCCATGTTCGTCAACGGCCAGTGGTGCGCCGCCGCTGCCGGCGCCACCTTCGAGGTGCGCGATCCTGGCGACGGGGGTGTAATCGCCCGGGTCGCCGCCGGTGACGCGCCGGACATCGACCGCGCCGTCAAAGCCGCCCAGGATGCCTTCCGGCGGAGTGGATGGGCAACACTCCCCGCCAACGATCGCGCCGTCATCCTGCATCGCTTGGCCGACCTGGTGGACAAGCATCGCGATCTTCTCGCCCAGATCGAGTCGCTTGATGTCGGCAAACCGTTACCGCAAGCCACCGGGTTCGACATCCCGAATGTCGCCCAAACCCTGCGCTACTACGCGGATCTCTCGGTGCACACCCGGCGCCGCGAACCCATCGCCGTGTCCGGGTTCGAGGCGCGCACCGTGCGCGGACCCTACGGGGTCTGCGCGTTCGTGTTTCCCTGGAACTTTCCCTTGCTGCTGGTGGGCTGGGGCATTGCCCCGGCCCTGGCCGCGGGCAACACCGTCGTCATCAAACCGGCCGAGGACACGCCGCTCTCGACGCTCTATTTTTGTCACCTGGCCCAGGCCGCCGGTGTGCCGGCCGGCGTCTTGAACGTCGTCCCGGGCCTGGGCGAAACCGCCGGAGCGGCGCTGGCGGCGCACCCGGGCATCCACCGCATGTCGTTCACCGGCTCCCCCGAAGTCGGGCGCCAGATCGCCGAGGCCTGCGGCCGCAACCTGGTGCCGGTCAAACTCGAACTGGGCGGCAAAGGCGCCGCCGTGCTCTTCGAGGACAGCGACGTGGACGCGGCGGCCAAGGCCCTGGCCGGCGCGATCACGTTGAACACCGGCCAGGTTTGCTGCACCGCCACCCGCTGGCTGGTGCAGCAGAAAATCTGGGACGCCTTCGTGGACCGCGCCACCGCCAACCTGAAGACCGTGCGGATCGGTCATGGACTGGAGCCGAACATCGACATGGGACCGGTGGTGAGCGACAAGCAACGCCAGCGCGTGCTCGGCTACCTCCAACGCGGCCAACAGGAGGGCGCTCGCCTGCTGCTGGCGGGCGGACCGGCGACCGTCCAGGGTCACGAAGGCGGTTACTACGTCAAGCCCGCCTTGCTCACCGGCTCGCCCGACAACGTGTGCGCCCGCGAGGAAATTTTCGGGCCGGTGGCTTACGTGATGCCCTTCCGCGACGAGGCCGAGGCGGTCGAGTTGGTCAATCGTTCGCGCTACGGCCTGGCCAACAGCGTCTGGAGCCGGGACCTCGAACGCGCCAACCGCGTCGCCGAGGCCCTGGTGGCCGGCAACAGTTGGATCAACGCCCACAACCTGTTCGCTCACGGCATCCCTTATGCCGGCTGCAACCTCAGCGGCCTGGGCGGCGGCGTGCTCGGCCCGGACACCCTGCTGGATTACCTCCGGCCACAGTCGGTCGTGCGGCCGTTGGCCTAGCCAAATGGTCCGCCGCTGCGCGGGTTCCGAGCCGGGGGCGCCGCCTCGGCGCCCCGCTACCCGGCCCGCTGGCTGAACCAGTAGATTCCGTAAATCAAGGCCAGGCTCGCCAGCGACATGTAGAGCGCCGACGTCACAAAGTACGACACGGCGATCAGCAGCACCCCGCCCGCAAGCGGGACCGCGGACTTCTGCTTCCAGCCATAAATCAGGAAACCGCTGCCGATCCCGCCCCACACCAGCGAAGCCAACAGGTAATTGGTGTCGCTCAACATGTTGCTCATCGGTAAGGGCGTCATGCGAGATAGCCCTTCCGTGGCAGCAATCCGTGGCGATCCAGGACTTCGCCCGTCGCCCGGATCACTTCGACGGGCAACGTCTGGCCACAATGCAGCCGTGGCGGCGGCGCCGTCGCGCCCCGCGCACCATGCGCGAAGAAGTGGTCGATGGCCTTGTTGGCGTTTGCGAATGGATTGCCGCCCCGCAACTCCGCCACCACGCGAAACACCTCGCCGACGGCCGCTGTGAGCCGCGCGGAAAGTTGGCTGGCCCGCTCGTTCCTCCCCGCGGCGAGGTCCTCGGCGACCTGGTGCAGTTCGCGGGCGAACCCATTGGCGCTGCTCAGCAGCCAGCCGTCATACGGTCCGCCCCCGGGCTTCAACCACCGGTCGTAGCTCCCTTCGGCGCCCCGGACCATGAAGATGCCGCCCAACTCCAGGCCGGAACTCGCGACCCGGTCCTCCCCGCTGGTGTCCTTGAACAGAAAGAAATTCGTGAACCGCCGTGCCAGTTCCGCCACCAGCTCCGGGCTCATCTGATTTTGAGTCACCTGCGGCAATTGGTAGAGCGCGGTGGGCAGCTCCAGTTCCAGGATCGTTTCCAGGCCGCGGCGCAGGTCCTCGTCGGCAAGGCCCTTGCCGCGCGGCGGGCAGATCGTGAACCCGCAAACGTGGTTCTTCACCAGGCAGGCCGCGGTCTCCGCCGTGTGCCCGCGCATCTTGAGCCAGGCCATCGTGTGCAAAATGTCCCGGCGCGCCTTTGCCGCGTCGGTCTTCAGCACGCCAATCAGGACCTGCACGCGCAAGACCCCCGCCAGGCCGAGCGCGCAGTCCAGCAGTTCCACGATCTCGGCTTCGGTCATTTCCCAGCCGTCACCGGTCGAGCCGGGGATCAAGAATCCCTTGACCCAGGGCGCCAGGTGCCGGATGTGCGCCTCGAGGCGCCCGCGGTCCAGCGTGCCGTCGCCGGCGTAGTGCGTCAGCAACGGACACCAAAGGGTCGGAATTCCGGCCGGAAACAAATCCGCCAGCAACTGGGCGCGGCCGGCCTGCGTGGACGACCCGCGTGTCATTGGGCCGGCGCCGCCTCCGCGTCGGCCAGCGACGACCGCACGCCGTCCATGGGCACGTCCGCCTTGGCGGTCCAGAGAATCGCGTTGAGCAGCAGGCGGCGGACGCTTTCCTTCTCGAGGTTCACCAGGAAATGCCCGCCGCTGTAACCGAAGCCTCGACCCCCGTCGGCGCGCTCGACCGCCCACGCCACAACGGCCGTCGGGTCCTTCGGCTCCGTGCCGAAGGTGAGGATCGGCGTCCAGCGCGGATCATTTTCCCGGAAGCGCAAGTGATAATAGAATTCCTCGTGCAACTGGAACGGGTGAATGCCCCGAAGTACCGGGTGACCCGGCGCCGCGGGGCGGAGTGAGTAGTCCCGTATCTGGTACTTCGAAAACCAGTGTTCGGGGCTGGCGCCGGCCGTGTACTCGAAGTAGCCGCCCAGCCAGTCCAGGAACTGCGCCCCGAGCTTGTCCCGCGGCACGATCAGCGCGTAATGCAGGGCCACCAACCCGACCCCGCGCCGCATCAACCGCTCCAGAATCGCCACCCGCTTATCGTGCAGCAATGGATCGGCCTGCTCGTTCCGGTCCGCCCCGTCGCAGTAGAGCACGATCGTGTCGGCGTCCTCCAGCGCCCGCGGATCGGCCGGCCAACCATTGGTGTAGAGGCGGGCCTGAATCCCGGTGACATTGGCGGCGGTCTCCAGGCAACGTTCAAGCAGCCGCAACCCTTTTTCATACTCGTGCTCCCCGGGGCCGTGGCTCTTGGCGCCGGCAATGAATGCCACCGTTTTCACCTTCTCCGACGGCAATGTCCGCAGTTGGAGGTTCCGCATTGCCGCGGTGGTCTGGTAGGTCGCCAGCCCGAACGGCTTGGACAGCTCGATCTCGCCGTAGCGCAGCGAAATGCGCCGGCCGCGCGTCACCACGTCCGCCACCATCTGGCCGTCAACCCAGGCCTGCAACCGCTCCGGCCGGACTCGGACCCGGAGATGGTACCAGCGGCCGGTGTCAAAATTCATGTACTTGGTAGTCTCGTTCTCCGAGGCGTCCATGCCGTCCAGGCTGGAGAAACCGACGACCCCGCCGCCCCAGCCGCCGACGATGAAGGTGCAAAACGAGTCCCGCACCGGAAACGTCAGCCCGCACAGGAAATCGCTCCCATCGAGTTTCTTGGCGTCCAGCGCGACCTCGTAGTTGTCCGTCGGGGTCGCGTTGGTCCAGTTCACCCCGGTAAGCGTCGCCCCCATGTGCAAGATCAATTGGCCATCCTCGATCGTCACCTCCCCGTGACCGGCGAAATCCGTTTCTTTCCACCCCGTGAGGGTCTTGCCATCGAACAGGGATTGCCAGCCGGCGCCGGCCTCCGCGGGGCCGGCCGCCCGCAGCCAGGTCCCCGCCGCCAGGCCCAGCACGATGCCGGCCAAGGCCAAGCGCGGACACGCGTAGCGGACGGGAGATCGGCGGCTGCGGCAGAAGTGATGCATGGTTTTGAGGGCATTTGACCTCCTCTGCCTGTTTGAATCCAGCTTGAAGTTTGGACGATCAGGCGCTTTCTCAGAAATTCACGGCAAGAAACTTGCTTTTTCATCCGTAAGACTGTCCAACGAGCAGGCCAAACAAGGCTTGCCTCGAGGCGCGCGTTGGGTATGCTCCTGCTTACTCCGCTTTTTGGAGCCAGCCGCATGGTTCAACCGGATAGCGGCAAGGCATCGCCGCTCGGCGCCACGGATTGTTGACCGATTATGAAGATCGCGGGCCGCTCCCTTCGGGCTGAACGTGGGAATGCCTTGATGCTGACCCTGATGGTGTCAGGCGTCGTCGGATACGCCTTGGCCAGCTACCTGACCCTGGTGAGCAACCAGAACCTGGCGTCCGCCCGCTCGCAATCCTGGAACGTCTGCATCCCGATCCTGGAGGCCGGCATCGAGGAAGCCCTGACCCACTTGCACTACGCCGGCCTGACCAACCTGGCGACCGACGGCTGGAGCCTCAACGGCACCAATTACGTCAAGCAGCGCGACTTGGGTGGCGGCTACAGTTTCGTGGCCCGGATCAGCACCAACAACCCGCCGGTCGTCGGCGCCACCGGCTGGGCCCCCGCCCCGCTGCTCGGCACCAATATCTCCCGCACCGTTATCTGCACCACCCGGCAGAACGCCCTCTTCTCCAAAGGCATGGTCGCCAAAGGCCAAATTAACATGAACGGCAATAATATTGCCTCTGACAGCTTCGACTCCCAGGACCCGAACTACAGCACCAACGGGGTCTATTGGCCCGGACATACCAAGAGCAACGGCGACGTCGCCACCGATTCGGGCCTGGTCAATTCCCTCAGCATCGGCAATGCCAACATCGCCGGCCACGTGAGCACCGGCCCCGGTGGCTCCGTCGCCATCGGCGCCAACGGGGCGGTGGGCAGCCAGGCCTGGCAGGCGGAAGGCAATACCGGGATTCAACCCGGCTGGTCTTCGGACGACATGAACGTGGCGTTCCCGGACGTGCAAGCCCCGTTCAATGGCGGTTACTCGATCCCCAGCGGCGGCAAGGTCGGCGGCACCAATTACACCTACGTGGTCGGCAACGGCAATTACGAGTTGAGCGGCCTGAGCATGAGCGGCCAGCAGACGATGCTCATTACCGGCAATGCCGTGCTCTACGTGACCGGCAATGTCAGCATGGCCGGCCAGTCCTCGATCGTGATCGCCACCAACGCCAGCTTGGCGCTTTATGTCGGCACCGCCAACACCAACAACCCCGTCAGCGCCAGCCTCGGGGGCAACGGCGTCATCAACAATAACAGCGTCGCCACCGACTTTTATTATTATGGCTTGCCCAGCAACAACAGCCTGTCCCTGAGCGGCAATGCCACCTTTACCGGCGCCATCTACGCCCCGGCCGCCGCCTTCTCCCTGGGCGGCGGCGGCAATAACACCTACAACTTCGTCGGTGGCAGCGTCACCTCCACCGTCCAGATGAACGGCCATTACAATTTCCACTACGACGAAGCCCTCGGCCGCATCGGACCCGTCAGCGGTTTCATCGTCACCAGTTGGGCCGAATACTTCGGCTGGACCGAAATCTAGCGAGGCGCGCCTTAGAGCAAGTCTCAGGGTTCAAGGACTCCAGCAAGGCGTTGCCTCGGACCGCCAATCGGTCGGGTCCATTGCTTCGCCCGTAACTACTCAGGTAGGGACCGCGCAGTGCGGTGTCCCTACCTGATTGAAGAGAACGTGGCCGATGGATCGGTGGAGTTCGGCCAAACCAACTCGCTGAACGGGGCGCAGTGGGCTAACGCCTTCACGACAGCCCTCCGCACCGGCAATGCTCATTGGTGGGAACCGGCGAAACATAGATTCAGAAGCGAAAACTTGATCCTGCTAACCCAAGACGGACGAACCGTTCTCGTCGTGCCCAGAGACATGGCCTCCACGTTCCTGCGTCGCGGATTCTACCCTGCAAGATAACCCGGCTGCTCACCGAGCCGTGTCACCCGATTTCGTTGGCGTCAGTGTTCCCGGTAGGGGATGACACCCGAACCGCTTCGCCCGTCGCCACCCTGCCGCATGGATGCGCCACGCACACCCGCGTTCCTCCGTGCGGGCCGCTCACCGGTAGGCCGCCGCCTGCAGCCCGTAAAGCTCGGCATACGGCCCGCGCTTGGCCACCAGTTCCTCGTGGGACCCGACCTCGACGACTCGCGCCCCATCGAGCACCACGATCAGGTCGGCCATGCGCACCGTGCTGAACCGGTGCGACACCAGGACCGTGATCCGGCCGTCCGCGTCGCCGTTGTCTGCTGAAGAACCGCGGCCGGACCTCGCCGCCGCGGCGTAACGCTCGAACAACGCGTGCTCGGTCTCCGCGTCCAACGCGGCGGTGGGTTCATCGAGGACCAGCAACAGCGGATGCTCGCGCATGAAACCTCGGGCCAACGCCAGCTTCTGCCACTGACCAAAACTCAAGTCCACGCCCTCGGGCCACGTGGGCCCGAGCTGCGTGTCGAGACCAGCGGGAAGCCCGGCCGTCACATCGCCGGCTCCGGCGCGGTCAACGGCAGCCGTCACCGCCGGCTCTTGGTCCAGTCGCGGAACATCGCCGACGCCGACGCTGCGCCGCGCCGTGAACTCGAACCGGAAAAAATCCTGGAATGCCCCCGCGACGCAGCCCCGCCATTGATCCGCCGCAATGCCCGCGAGGTCCGTGTCGTCCACCAGAATGCGGCCGTCGGTCGGGGCATACATCCGGCACAGCAATTTGACCAACGTGCTCTTGCCCGCCCCGTTTTCTCCGACGATGGCCACGACGCTCCCGGCAGCCAACTCGAGGCAAACATCCTCCAGCACCCGCCGCGTCGTGCCCGGATAGGCGAAGCCGACGTGCTCGAGCCGGATGCCCCGGGCAAGTCGCGCCGGCGCGGCCGCGGTGGCGTTCTCCGAAAACGAGGCGGCGTAGTCTTCGAGCCACGCCAAACGCCGGGCCCCTTCGAGCCAGAACCCGCGCAGAAAACCAATCTCTCCCACCGTGGCGCCGATATACGCCGAAAGCCGCGAGCCCGCCGCCAGCACGAGCAAGACCTGGCCGGCGCTGCGGTGCAGCCCATACGCCACGAACACGACCGCCCCGACGTAACTGGCGCCAAACACGGCCCAGGTGATGGCATGGCAGAGCGCGCTCGCCCAACGCGCTCCGGCGACGGGCCGATACGACCGCTCCCAGGCCTCGCTCCGGAGCTGGACGAGGCGATCGCCAATCCCCGTCACGCGCACCTCTTTGCCGGGGGACGCGGTGGTGGCAATGTCGAACAAGTGCCGGGCCTGCCGGCTGGCCGAAGCCCCGCGATCCTGCGCCTCCCGCTCAACTCCCGGACGCCACAGCGACGTAAACGCAGTCGGCAGCGCCGCCACGGCCACCAGCGCCAGCCCCGGGTGGACGGAAACCAGCAGCACCACCGTCACGGCCAGTCGCAGCAGCCAGCCGCACGTGGTGAAGAGCGACCAATACATGTGGTCGAGCACGAACACCTGGTCGCGCAGCATGGCCAATCGATCCAGATACTCGGGTCGCTCGTGATGCGCGATGCTGGCTACCGAAGCCTGGAGCTGGGCCACCTGGGCCTCCAAGGCGATCGTCAGCCGTTCCCGGAAGCGCCGTTGAATGCGGTCGCTGCTCACGCGCAAAAACCACGTCCCGGCCGCCGAGGCGCCCAACCCGGCCGCGGCGCCCAGCACCAACGCGCTGTGCCGCCCTTGCACGCCGTCCGCCAGCAGCTTCAGCCAGAGCGCAATCAGCGCGTCCGGCAAGGCCGCCAATTGAGAAAGCCCGAATGCCACCGGCAACAACCGCGGCTCGGCCGCGTAGCCGCGTTTGAGCGCGCGCCACAGCGACGGCCACCGCCCCGGCATGTCGTCCGCCGGTTTCATGTCAACGATTCTCCCTCGTCTTCTCCCGCCGCGAAGCGCGAGGCTTGCAGATCGAACATGGTCCGGTACCGGCCGCCCAACGCCATCAATTCGTCGTGCGTGCCGAGTTCAACGACGCTGCCCGCTTCGAGCACGCAAATGCGGTCGGCGCGGCGCACGGTGGAGAACCGGTGGGAAATCAGGATGGTGGTCACCTCACGGGTGGCTTCGAGCACGCGATTGAACACCTCGGCCTCGCCGCGGATATCGAGCTGGGCGGTCGGTTCGTCGAGCAACACCACACCCGCTCCCAGTCGCACCGCGCACAGGGCGCGCGCCAGCGCGATCCGCTGCCATTGCCCGCCCGAGAGGTCGGTGCCGCCCGCGTAGGCCTTCGAGAGCGGCGTGTCCAGGCCCGCCAACCGGGCCGCGCCGGCTTGCGCCAGCGCTTCCAGGACCGCGTCGTCCGGCGCGCCGGCCGGCGCGACGTTCTGCCGCAACGACAGTTCGAACCGGACGAAATCCTGGAACACGGCAGTCAATCGCTTGCGCCAGCCCTCGATCTCCAGTTCGCGCAAATCCACCCCGTCAATCTCTATGGCGCCCTGCTGTGGGTCATAGAACCGGCACAGCAGCTTGGCCAAAGTCGTTTTCCCCGCGCCGTTCTGCCCGACGATCGCCAGCGATGAGCCGGCTGGAATCGTCAGGTCGAACCGATCGAGAACCGGGTCGCGGGTGTTCGGGTAGGCGAACGTGAGCCCGCGGAACCGGATTTCGCGCGCGGGCATCCCGGCGGCCCGACGCGTTCCGCGAGCCAACGCGCCGGCCGGCTCCATCGCCTGTCTCAGGCGGACCACCGCCCCGGCCGGCGCCGCGGCGCCATCCAACGCCCAGGACAATCCGCCGAACGCAATCATGCTCGTGCCGACGGCGGCGGTGGCAAATGTCACCAGACGGCCCAGGTCCAGCTTGCCGGCCTCGGCGTCCCGGGACATGGCCACGAAGACCAGCAGGTTCGCGCCGAGCACAATCAACAGGCTCCAGAGCACCGGTCGCTCCCGGAGCCGCGTCGCTTCCCAGCGCAGGTTGAACACCCGCCGACGCCGATCCAGGAAACGGTCCACGGTCCACTGGGCCAGGCCGAACAGGCGGAGTTCCTTGGCCGCCGGCGGGTCCACGGCCAGCCGGTAGGCGTAATCGGCGTGCCGCTGCGCCTCGCGCACCTCGCTGGTGTTGCGATCCCGCCAGACCGCGCTCTCGCGCAGCAGCCAATGGGTCGCCGCCCACGCGCCGGCCAGCACCAGCGGCGCCCACCACGAGTAAGCCGCCAGGATGAGCGCCGATGCCAGCCCGCCAATCATTTCGATCAAGCCCGAGCCGATGAACCCCATCGCGATGCTGAGCGGCGGACCGGTGATGCCGAGATCGAAATCGCGGGCCATGGTCAGGTCCGTCATCAGGCCGGGATTCTCCAGGTGACCGATCCCGGGCGGCCGCACGCACGCGACGGTCAATTGGTCATAGAGCCACGCGGCCGTTCGGCTGCCGAGATTCGCGGCGATCGCCTGGTGGATCGGCGCGAGCACTTGCAACAGCACAAAGATCGTGCCGACGATCGCCAGCGGGCCCGCCAGCGGACGGTCTTGCTGCACCGCCCCGATCAGGGCGCCCATCGCAATCGCCAGGCACGCCGGCAACAGGCCGCGCAGCCACACCGCCACCCACCACCATGCCGCGAGCGGACCGTGGGCCTGCCGCAGCACGCCGAAAAATTTCGCTTCATCGCGCGCCCGCAATTTCTGGAGGAAGGATGCCATCCAAAACCGCCGAACCCTTCTTACCCCAATAACCGCTGCGCAAAGTGGTTCCCATCGCCAACCGTTGTCCGCCGCCGCCGATGCCGGCGGGAACGAAACGCTAGGTGATCCACGCTGGCCGGGCGCGACCGCGCCAGGCGACACGCGGGAACCGAGGTTGGGAGCGGGATGCGCATGATCCGAACCTTCCGTCAACGCCCAAGCCCGTCAAGCATTTCGATCTGTGAAATCCGCGGCCGCCGCGGTTATCCGGTTCGGGCGCCGCCTGGTTGCGGGAGCGCGGGTCTGCGACTGGCAGCACCGCCGCGCTTGACTGCGACTCGGGAGCACCCGAACGCGTCTTTCGCCGTCAACTTGCTGCGGCTTACCCCGATTGCCGTGAAGCCAGCCACCAACGGCTGGACGTCAGCCTGGATGAGGACCGCAATCGAGTGCGCACGCCCCGGGGCCTGACGGTCCTGGGCATGTTCCGCCGCTTGGTCATCAGTTTTGCCTGCGCTTGGCTGGACGGGCCCTCGAATCTAAAGCGACGGCTTTCGACGCGCTACTTCCAGCGACACCTGGCGTTCGACCGCGCCCGCCTGGGCTTTGCCTTGGTGACGGCCCGCAAGCCAAATGCTTGGAAGGATAGATAGACGCGCCGTATTTACTGACCAGACCCTGGGATAGAATACAGTTTGCCAGCGGCCAATTTGCCCTGGGGCTAGGCGCGCGGGTAGGAGTGTATCCTCGGCGATACTCGACTGCCCGCGCAACGACGCCCCAGGG
>JAGWYX010000800.1 GCA_018969165.1 Verrucomicrobiota bacterium | reverse complement strand
AGGAAGTCCTGGGGCTGGGCCGGAAACGCTAGCGCGGCGCGCCTCAGACCTCAGGTCACCTTTGCCCGTCCACCCTGCGCGCCTCGCTAGACATCGCAGATGTCGATGGCCTGCTTGAGGGAGATGACCGGGTTGTGGCCTCTGGACGGCAGGAATTCCTGGGCCACCCAACCTTTGTAGCCGATGCCGACGATGGCGCGCATGACGGCCGCGTAATTCAATTCCTGGGTATCGTCAATCTCATGCCGCCCCGGCACGCCGCCCGTGTGGAAATGGCCCAGATACTCGTGATAATCCCGGATCGTGCGGATGATGTCCCCTTCCATAATCTGCATGTGGTAGATGTCATAGAGGAGCTTGCAGCGGCTGGAGCCGACCTGTTTGAGCACCTCCACGCCCCAGGCGGTGTGATCGCACTGGTAATCGTGGTGATCGACCTTGCTGTTGAGCAGCTCCATGCAGGCCGTCACGCCGTGCTTCTCGACAATCCGCGCGATGCGCTTCATGCCGAGGACGCAGTTCTTGATCCCTTCCTCGGAAACCTGGCCCCGCCGGTTGCCCGAAAAGCAAATGATATTCGGGAACCCGGCCTCGGCCACCAGGGGCGCCGTGCGCTCGAAGTAATCGACGATCTGATCGTGGTTCTCGATCCGGTTCAATCCGTTGGGAATGCCGCCCGGCACCCCTGTGACCATGGCGCAGATCAACCCGTGTTTCTTGACGGTGGCGAACTCGCTCACGCCGAGCAGATCGATGGATTTGATCCCGATCTCCTTGGCGACCACGCAAAGGTTGTCCAGGCTGAACTCCTTGTAGCACCAGCGGCAGACCGAATGGTTGATGTTCCCCTTGCGCGGCTCTGACGCCGTCGCTTCGGCCGCGCCCAGACGCGCGGACCAAGCGGCGCCGGCACTCAACGTAGCGGCGCTTCCAACCAGTTGTCGGAGGGCGGAACGGCGGGAGATCGGGGTGCTCATAGATGGGTCATTACGAAAACTTTTGCAGCTCGCTTCGTCGCTAGAGTCCTTGAGTTCTGAAAATGGTTGTGGTCAGGTCAAGTCTTTGGCTCCCTCCGTTGCTGCCGGCCGGCGTACGGAGGTTATTTTGTCGGGTTGGTTACCGCGTTGGTCTGGCCGGGTTTGATGATCTCGATCTTGGCGCCCTTCTTCATCTCCTCCGCCGAGGGCACCTTGATGATGTCACTGGTCACCGGTTGAGGCGGCATAGGCACGGCGGCTTGAGTCGGCTCCTTGATGCCTAACAACTCGACCTCGAAGATCAGGGTGGAATTGGGGCCGATCAGGCGCCCGTAGCCGCGCGTGCCGTAGGCCAGGTTGGAGGGGATGTATAATTGCCATTTCGAGCCGACCTTCATCTTCTGGATCCCCTCGATCCACCCTCGGATCACCTGGCCGAGTTTGAACGTCACTGGGTGGCCCTGCTTGGCCGAACTGTCGAACTCGGTGCCGTCCACGAAGGTCCCGCGGTAGTTGACCGTGACCTCATCGGTTGCTTTGGGGCTGGGACCCGAGCCATCTTTGAGGACCTTGTATTGCAGGCCACTGGGCAGCGTCTGCACTCCCGGTTTGGACTTGTTGGCCGCCAGGAAGGCCTCGCCCGCCGTCTTGTTTTTGGCCTCGTCCTCGCGACGTTTGGCCAGCATTTTGGCCTGGATCTGCTGCTGATAGCGCCGGAGCGTTTCCTGCATTTCGGCCGGGGTCAACATCGTTTGATTGCTCGACAACTCATCCCGCAGGGCCTTGACGAACAGGTCCACGTCCAGGTCGATCTGGTTATTCTTGAGCCAACCGGCGTACGACATGCCCAGGCCATAGCTGACCTTGTCCTTCTCGGTCTTGAGGGCCGGCTGGTCCGCGGCCCGTAGCAAACCCGCCGGGAGGGCTAAACCCGCGACTAAAATGATCACACGTAACTTCATCACATTTGCCTTTCTGCCAATCATCGATTCGCCTGTGACCACGTGCCAAGGCGAAAGCCTCCACTGTTTACCAGCCCACCGAACCGAAGTCCACAAGTTATCTCGCCAATTCGCCAGCCCCATCAAATCGCGTATTTCGCCCGTATCCAGTCCGGGATCGGCTCCGCCCGGCCGGTCTGGAGGCTCACCATCGTGTAGTAGAAATACCCGTCGCACACCAATTTGCCAGCCGGTTGCTTGCGCATCTGAAAGTCCACCCGCACCCCGTCGGCGAGCATCTCCTGGACCCAGGTTTGCACCAAAAACCGGTCGCCCAGGACCAGCGCCCGCTTGTATTCGACATGCGCCGTCCGCGTAAACCAGCCGAACCCGGCGCGGGTGAATTCCTCCATCGACATCTGATAGCAGCGCGCCATTTGCTCGTAACGGGCCGCCAGCACGTAATCGAAATAGCGGCTCCCGTGCACGTGCCGGTTCATGTCGATGTCGTCCGGACGCACCGTCAACTCGGTCTCGAATTTCGTTCGGCCCAGGGTCGGGTTCATCGCGCGCAATCTCCGGCAGCGCGCGGGCCGGTGCAATGAAATTCGGGCGGCGGCACGAAAGTCAAGGCCTCCGTCGCAGCCCTGAACCGCACGTAAATTTCTAAAAAGATGAAAAAAAGTGCTGCCGGACGCATTTTTTCTGTTGACTTAACATAGATAATATGTCT
>JAGWYX010000799.1 GCA_018969165.1 Verrucomicrobiota bacterium | reverse complement strand
GGCCCACTCCGGTTCACCGTCCCGATGCGTGCGCAACGGGGACAGGCTGCGCAATCGCCTTTCGGTAGGGTCGAGCGGCTGCTCGGCCCGGCAGCGCGGCAGCACCGCCCGACCAGGGTAGGGCGACGGCCTCCGCCCGCGCCGCTTGCGGATCGGTTGACGGCGCGCCAGGGAAGCGTCGTCCTGCCGTTCTCCCGACCGCGGACCCTTCCCCCGGACAGGCGGACGTTGGCTTGTGTCATCCCACGCCACTGGCGGACTCGCCCATGCGCTTTCTGATGCTCAACTGGCGTGATCCGCGAAACCCGCTGGCCGGCGGCGCGGAGCGTGTCACCCAGGGTTACTTGACGGCGCTGGCGGAGCGCGGCCACGAAGTGTTCTGGTTTGCCAACGACTTTCCTGACGCCGCTCCCGAGGAGCAGATCGGCCCGTTGCGCATCCTGCGCGGCGGCGGCATCGGCCGCTCGATTCTGCATGCCATCCGCTGGTATCGCCGGCAGCCCGGCTTCGACCTGGTGATCGACCAGCACCACGGCATCCCGTGGTACGCCCCCTGGTGGTGCCGGACCCGCTGCGTCGCCTACATCCACGAGGTCCTCGGGCCGATCTGGGATGCCTTCTACCCCTGGCCCCGCAATGCGATCGGCCGCTGCCAGGAACGGTGGACCCATTGGCTTTACCGGCACGTGCCGTTCTGGACCGCCTGTCAGTCCACGCGCGACTGCCTCCGCTCCCACGGTGTCCGCGACATCACCATCATCCCCTACGGCGTCCACACCGTCGCCCTGCCCGCGCTGGACGACAAACCATTGGGCACCCCGCTCCGGTTGATTGCCGTCTCGCGCCTGGCGCCCAACAAACGCATCGATCACGCGATCCGCGCCCTCCATCGCGCCGCTCAACTCGGCCTCGATGCCGAGCTGACCATCGTCGGCAGCGGTCTCGACGAGGCCCCGCTGAAACGGTTGGTCGCCGCCCTGGACCTGGACAAGCGCGTCCGGTTTACCGGCTTGCTGGCCGAGCCGGACAAGGACGCGGCGCTGCGCCGGGCGCATTTCCTGGTGCACACCTCCCAGCGCGAGGGTTGGGGATTGAACGTCATCGAGGCCAACGCCATGGGCACCCCCGCCATCGTTTACCCCGTCCCGGGCCTGACCGAATCGACGCTCCACGGCCAGACCGGCGTGGTGAGCGAGGCCGAAACGCCCGAATCGCTCGCCGCCGCGATCCAGGCCGCCAGCCAGGCGCCCGAGGCCTATCAACAGTACCGCCGGCGCGCCTGGGAACGCGCCCGGACCTATCATTGGAACGTCGTTCTGCCGCAGGCCTGTGCCTGGCTCGAGCGCCAGGCGCAACTCCCCAAACGACCCTGACCGCGCCCCGGGAATAGATTTGTGAGCCGGCCGAGCGGCGCGCTAGAATCGACCCGGATGCGGACATTGCATCTCTACCTGGCGCGCGAAGTGATGGCGACGTTGCTGATGACCGTCGCGGTCTTTACGTTCGTGTTGCTGCTGGGGAACCTGCTCAAAGAGGTGGTGGCCCTGCTGGTCAATCGCCAGGCGACTCTCGGAGTGGTGCTGCACGCCATCGCCCTGCTGATTCCCTATGTGCTGGTGTTCGCCTTGCCGATGGGCATGCTCACCGCCTGCCTGCTGGTGTTCGGCCGGTTCAGCGCCGACCAGGAGCTGATGGCGGCGCGCGCCAACGGGATCAGCCTGGTGGCCCTGATCACGCCGATCATCCTCCTGAGCGTCGCCGTCTCCGCCGTGTGCGCCCTGTTCAATCTGCAAATCGCCCCGGAATGCCGCGTGGCCTACAAACAGTTGCTCCTGGACCTGGGCTCTCGGCAACCAGGCGCCCTGCTCGCCGAGGGCCGGTTCCTCGACGAGTTTCCCGGCTACATCGTGTACGTGGGTCGGGTCCAGGGGACCAATTTGGAGAATATTCTGATCTACGCCCTGGACGAACAGCGCAAGAGCAAGCTCAGCCTGGGGGCCACGCGCGGCAACCTCGCCTACAGCCCCACCAACCACCAGCTCACGGTGGTGCTGAACCAGGCGCAGGGTTTCCAGCGCGAAAGCGCGGGCTGGATGCCATTCTATCACGAACAGCACGTGCTCGACATCCCGGTAACCCGGATCACTCAAAGTCAGACCGGACCGAAGTTGAGCGAGATGACCTTCGCGCAACTCCAGAGCGAGGTCCGCCGACTCGACCGCATGAACATCGACGCGACGCCAGCCCTGGTCCAGTTGCATCGGCAGGTGGCCTTCTCCTTCGCGAGCCTGGGCTTCACCTTGATCGGTATCCCGCTGGGTATCCGGGCGCATCGACGCGAGACCAGCGCGGGCGTGGCAATCGCCCTGGTGTTGGTGCTGATCTATTACAGCTTCATCATCCTTGGGCAGGCGCTGGAGACGCGGCCCGAGTTTGGCCCCTACCTGATCCTCTGGTTGCCTAATTTCATCTTCCAAGCCGTCGGTGTCGTGCTCCTCTGGCGGGCCAACCGCGGAACGTGAGAGGATCAGAATCAGAATTCGCTGTCGCCTGGTTACTGACCAGACCCTGGGATAGAATACCGTTTGCCAGCGGCCAATTTGCCCTGGGGCTAGGCGCGCGGGTAGGAGTGTATCCTCGGCGATACTCGACTGCCCGCGCAACGACGCCC
>JAGWYX010000017.1 GCA_018969165.1 Verrucomicrobiota bacterium | reverse complement strand
ACGCAGACCACCCGGTGTCCGGCCTGGAGGAGGTCGCGGACCAGGACCGAGCCGACATACCCGGCTCCGCCAGTGACCAGGATTGTCTTCATCGCGTTGGGTCCATCCGCCCGCCTCGCCCATCGAGTCCTTGCGGGGAACAGCACCGACGGCGAAAGCGACGCCAAAACTTGACCTGACAGCAGCAAGTTTCGGAACTCAAGGACTCTAGCGACGCCCGGCCGCGGGCCAGCCTAATTGCCGAACAGTTTTTCAATCCGGTCCTTCACTTCTGGCTGTCGAAAACTGAGGCGATGCATTGCCACCTCCCGCTCGATCCAGGCCGGGAGCGAGTCGCGAATCGGCTGCGCCAACTGTTGCTTGAGTAGCTTGAGGGACAGCAGTGGCCGGTCGGCCAACTCGCGCGCCAGCGCCAGGGCGGTTGGGATGACATCTTTCTTCTTCACCACGCGGGCCGTGAGACCCCGCTCTTTCAATTGGCCGCCATGGTAGGCGGCTGCGGAGAAGAGCATCTCGGCGCCGAGGCACGGGCCAAACTTCAATGGCACGATGTAAGTTGACCCCATGCCGGGAGTGAACCCGTAGCGCATGAAATTGGCGCTGTACAAGGATTCCTCAGCCAGCACGAGCATGTCGGCATAGAGGCCAAAGGCCAGACCGCCGCCGATGGCGTGGCCCTGCATGGCGGAGATCGTGGGCAATTCACAATCCAAGAGAAGCCGATAGAAGGGAAAATCGGTGAACTCCACCTCGCCCCGGTGCAATTTCATCAATTCATCCCGCGTTCCGCCGCAACAGAAATAGTTTTCGTAACCGTGGATCACGACGACGCGGGCCTGCGCTTCGCTTCGGATCGTCTCGAAAGCGCGGGTCAAGCCTTCCATGACCGCGCGGGAAAACGTATTGCGCGCATCGCGGTCTTCGATCTTAACCACGACGATGCCTGGCTCGGGAAGGGAGAGTTGGACGGCTTCACTCACGGGGGGTCAGATCTCCCAGGGGAATTTCCGGTGCACCTGGTAATTGCGGATGTTGTCCTGCACGCGCGGCGACCGGCTCAATCGGTTGATCTCCTCCACGGCCGCGCGCTCCATCCTGTCGTCCAGGATCCACATAGCTCGGAAATAAGACTTCAGGGTCGCGATCGTGGCCGTGTCCAGGCGGGAAAGACGAAGCAGATAGCGCCGCAGGATTTCCTCCGGCGCTTCCTGGACGGCATCCACCAGGCCGATCCGGCAGGCCTCTTCCGCGGTGATGTTCTGGGTGGTCAAAGCCAGCTTGTAGGCCGGGTGAAATCCGACCCGACGAATGAGGAACGGGGTGACACAGGCCGGCAACAATCCCCACAGCGCCTCGGGCAGGCCGAACGTACTCGGGGGTGTGGCGATGACCAAATCGCTGGCTGCCACCAGGCCGACGCCGCCGGCCAGGACCTGGCCTGCGACCACGGAAACCACCACTTTGCTGCTGGCAGCGATGGCTTTGAGTAATGTCATGTAAGTCGAATCCAGTTCGCCCTCGGCGGCGCCAACGGCCGCCTGGGCAGGGTCCGCCGCGAATTCCTCGAAATCCATGCCGGTGCAAAAGAAACCCGCTTTCCCCTCCAGAACGACGACTGAACAGTCAGGATCGGCCTCGAGGGTTTGGAAGGCGTCGCAGAGTTCGCGCAGCATTTGCCGGTTCAACGCATTGCGGCTTTGCGGCCGGTTCAGCGTAATCGTCACGCGTTTCGGCGTTCGCGTTTGGAGAATCGTGCTGGGCATGGTCAGGACCGACCGCTCGCCTGCAACACCACGGAGGTGTTAAACCCACCAAAGCCGTGGCTGTTGCTGAGGGCGGTCCGGCAGCGGACCTCCCGCGCTTGGGGACCGACAAATCGACACTCAGGGTCCAAGGGTTGCTCGAGATTGGGGTTTGGGTGCAGAAACCCTTCATTCAATTGAATCAAAACGGCGGCCGCCTCGACGACCCCAGCGCCCCACAGGCAATGCCCGGTCAGCTCCTTGGTGCTGTTCAACCAGACCTGCCCGTGCCGGCCGTCCAATGCCTGTTTGATACCCGCCACCTCCCGTTCATCGCCTAAGAAGGAACCGGCCGCATGGGCATTGATGTAATCGATATCGTCCAGCGTCACGCCGGCGGCCCGGATTGCCCCGCGCATGGCGCGGGCCACACCCGCGGACCTCAGGTCGCTCGAGCGATTGCCATCCAGGCAGATCGCCCCGCCCAGAACCGCGCCGCAATCCGGCGCACCACGCTGCCGGGCCAAGGCCGCGTTTTCGAGAATGAGACACGCTCCGCCCTGGCCATAAACAAAACCGGCGCGGTTCGCGTCGAAAGGGCGGCACAGACTCGCCGGATTGGCTTCGAGATCGGTGTGGTGCATCGCCCCCATTTGTTGGAAGGCGTGGCTCTCCACAGGGGAGACGTCGGCCAGCGCGCCCACGACGGCGCACACGTCGATCAACTTTTGACGAATGAGTCTCAGGCCGGTCAGCAAGGCGAGATTGCCGCTGGCGGAGGCGCCTCCGGTCGTGCAGCCCTCGCCGCAAGCGCCGATCAGTTCGCTCAGAGAACCGACGTGATCGGTGTCCAGAAAATGGAGTCCATAGCTGGCCGGCAGATAATCAGGTTCGGCTCGAAACCGCTCCATCGCGCGGAACTGGAAGCCGGCGCTGATGTTCTGGCCCGCGACCACGACGCCCACTCGCGTCGGGTCAATCGGGGCGCGTTCGAGCAATCCGGCGGCGCGCCACGCCGCCAGGCAGGCCAACGCGGAGATCTGAACGGAATACGGGGCGCGACGGAGCAAGCGAAGCAGCTTCCGGCTCCAGGTCTCCGGCAACGCCAGGTTGGCGACACGGTTCTCAAACGCTGCGTCGGGGAGGAATCCGCCCAGGGCCGGGATCCTTCCTTCCCTGCGCGAGACGCCGCTCACGCCGTTTTTGAGCGCTCGCGCAAACGAAGCGACGTCCTCGCCGATGGAAGTAACGACTCCCAGGCCGGTCACCTGCGCGACGTTCGTGTCTTGCATCATTTCGAAAAGTTCACCGCGGGCCTAGCCGGAGTCCGGCCCCGCCAGCTTGCGGGCAAAGCAATCCACCAGGCCTTGCAGGTTCTTCGCTCCCGCGAGTTCGGTGAGGGGGAACTTGAGTCGCAGCCGCTCCATGGTCATGATTAAGATGTCGGCGCGGTCGATGGAGTTGGCGCCCAGGTCGCGCAAGCTGGTTTCGAGGGTGATGCGCCCCAGGTCGATGCCGGGAATCACCTCCTCGATGTGGCGCTTGATCACCGCAAGAATTTCTTGTTTGTCCATCAGCAGTTCTTCATACAGGGTGCAGACGCCCACGGGAACCGCGCTCGCGGCCGACGGCGAAATCCACAGCGTTGGCCTGGTGCCCAAACCGAGGGTTTAGTTTAAGAACTTGATGCTCGATGAAAAGTGAATTCTGGCCGACCGCGAGGAAAGCCACCACGGGGCTGCCGGCGCGGCCCCATCTCCCACGTCCCGCGCGGGCGAGGGGCTGAGCATGGACCTCCTTTCCCCCGCTCAACCGGACCTGTTTTTGGAGGCTTTGTGTCTCGAACGCAAGGACGGTGTGTTTCAGGCCGGCTTTTGCCTCGCCCGCCCGCCCGGGCGCGAGTTACTGGCCGGGAGCGCCCGGTTTCTGCACCCGGAGGAACAGGAACTCTTTGCGACGCTGAAATTCGAGCGCCGCCAACTGAGCTACCTGACCGGGCGGTTTTGCGCCAAGCACGCCATCCGACTCCTTCGCCCGGACCTGTCACTGTCTGCCATCGCGATTCACCCGGGAGTGTTTCAGCAGCCGATCGTGTGCGCAGATGGGCTGGCCCCCCAGATCAGCATTTCCCACGCCGCGGACTGGGGCGCGGCGCTCGCGTTTCCGGAGGAGCACCCGATGGCCATCGATATCGAGGAAATCAAGGAGGAGCGGGCCGGGGTGGTCCGGTCCCAGGTCACGGACGCGGAATACGGGCTGGTCACCCCGTTGGCGCAGGACGAAATCCGGGCCCTGACCTTGCTTTGGACCGTGAAGGAGGCGATGTCTAAGGTCATTCGGTGCGGCATGATGACGCCGTTCACCCTGTTTGAAGTCGGATCCGCCGAGCGGGCAGGTCCCGCCATCGTGTGCACCTTTCCCAACTTCGCCCAATACAAGACAACCACCTATTGGGCGTGTGGCCTGGCGATCACCCTGGTAAGCCCAAAGAACAGCTCCTTTGGCCACCTGCAACTCGCGAACCGCCATGAGTAGGCCGCTGGTGTTCATGTTCTCCGGCCAGGGCTCGCAATACTATCAGATGGGGCGGGAACTGTTCGAGCGACAGCCGGCCTATCGCGGCTGGATGCTGCGCGGGGAGGAGGTCGTTCGCTCGATCTCGGGCCGTTCGATTCTCGGCGAACTCTATTCCGAGACCCGGAAAAAGAGCGACCCATTCAACCAGGTTGTCTGCACGCACCCGGCGCTGTTCATGTTGGGGTACGCCTTGGCGCGGACGCTGCTCGAGGGAGGCGATCGGCCCGATTACCTGCTGGGGGCGAGCCTGGGGGAGTTGACGGCGCTCTGCGTGGCGGGGTGCCTTTCATTCGAAGAGACGTTGACCCTGATCACCCGGCAGGCGGAGTTCCTCCACCAGCATCGGCCGGCCGGGGGCGGCATGCTCGCGGTGTTCGCTCCGGTCTCGCTGTACGAAAAGTCCCGCGGAATTGCCCGGCGCGTGACGCTTTGCGCCGTTTATTTTGACGAGGCCTTCGTCGTGTCCGGATCGGCACCACTGTTGGATCAGTACGAGGCGGAATTGACCGCAATGTCCGTGCTCTACCAACGCCTGCCCATTACGCAGGGGTTTCACTCGCCCGAGATCGACGACATGAAGGGATTCTACCTTGGTCTGGTCGAGCGGACCACGCTTCGGCCGGCGTCGATCCCGGTCATCTCCTGCGCCTCCGCGGCGGTGATCCGGGATGCATCGCCCTCTCATCTGTGGGACATCATCCGGTCCCCGATCCGTTTCCAGGAAACGATCCGCCAGCAGGAGGCCGCCGGCTCGTTTGACTACGTCGATCTGGGGCCGTCCGGTAGCCTGGCCAATTTCGTAAAATACAACCTCCAACCGGGATCCCAGTCCCACATCCACAACCTGCTCACGCCATTTGGCCAGGACTGGCGCAACCTGGAACGGCTCCGCAGCGAACTCCGGGCAAGGCGTTGATTCAAGCGGTTTCAGGAATTCGGTGGCCGAAAGGGTAGCCTGCACGCGCCAGCGCGACTTAAAAGTCGCGGCTACGGTTTTTGTGAATCCGCATTAGCCTCGCGCCTTCAGGCGCGCCGCGACGGCCAACAGGTGGTCCGCCACTTTCTCGGTGGCCTGCCCCAGGTTCGCCAGGCAACGCGCAACGTAGGCCCGCCGCTGCCGCTGTGCCGCCTCCCGGAATCCCGCGTTGGCGCGCAACTCGTCAATGACGGACACCAGGTCGGCGCCGGATCGGACCAGGAATCCCCCGCCGTCCGTGCAGAAATCAAGCCAGTCGGGCACTTGCTCGCATGCATACTGAATGGCCGGCAGGTCCATCGCGATGGCCTCGAGGATCGCCGTCGAGTTGACGGTGATGGCGACGTCCGAATGCCGAAACAAATCATACAGGGGGACCTCGTGCTTCAGGAACCGAACCTCGCCGCGGCTTGCCGGGGGAAGGACGGCTTCAAAATAGGCCCGGTCATCGTGTGGGTGCAATTTGATGATGAAATTCAATTCGTGCCGCCGAACCGCCACCAACTCGGACAACGCAGTGATGACCTCCTGGTAGGCCAGGCGCGCCTTTTCCGGGAATCTGAATCCGTGCGCTTGAGAAAGAAATGTCACCGTCCAGCATTGCGGGTCAATTTTCATTGCCGCGTAGAACCGAGGATCGCGCGGTTTCTGGCGGGCCTCGATCACGGCGTCGAAACGCGGGCAGCCCAGCGGCCGGAGGCTCACGTGGGGGAAAACGGCCTTCCTGAAGTTCGCCTGCCAGTACTCGCCCCACGTAATCAATTCATCCTCGTCCTGGGTCACGCCCTCCTTGTCGTCGCCCCATTGGGTGCCATGCTGCAACATGACGGTGTAGATGCCCAGCTCGCGCGTGACCTTGCGCAAGGCGCCGTTAAACCAATTGTCCACGACGAGTCTCGGCCGGACGATTGAAAACATCCGGCGATAACCGGCCTCGTATAGGTCGTCGAACAGGAAGAGCAGCCGGATCAGCCGGCGGTTGAGGATGAAAAACGCCCGCAATTGCGCGTCGGTCACTCGCGCGACCACCTCGCGGTATTGGCGGCGCGCCCGGCGCGCCGCGGCAAACAGCTCCCGCGCCGGCAATTGGACCAACTCGTCGTAGAGCGAAAGCCGCACGCAGCAGCGCAAGGCCTGGAGGTCAGGCCGCTTATGCTTGAGGACCGGTGGAAAGATCACGGCCGCGACGCTCGCCTCGCCTTGGTCGAGGCGGTTCAAAAGCCGCATGAACGAGTCGTAGAGGCTGGGCAGCGCGGCGGCGAGCACGATCACGATCTCCGGGTGATTAGCTTCCGGGCCGAAATCAGCCGCGCGCGAGAGGCGCAACTCCCGGGCCCTTTTGGGATACGCCCACGGCGCGACCAGCCATTTCACCAGCAGCAGCCAAAGTGGAGTGATGAGGACGATCAAGGAGTAAATCAGGTTCTCCTTCCGGGTCGGGAAGATTTTCCCCAGCCGCACCTGGGAGTACATCCCGGCCATTACGGAGGTGCTGTTCTCATCCTCGGCCATGACGGCCGCCACGGCGCCGCGAAACGATTTCCACGTGTGAGCCTCGAGGTGGGCTGTAATCGACTCCCGGTTCATGGGCGCCGAAGGCTCAGGCCGGCAAGCGCGCGGCCATCAACGATTCGGCCACCACCCAATCGATCTCCTCGTCGATCTCGACCGAACTTTCGCGATCCATGATCAGCGCATAGGAACCTCGCTTTGGAAAGAAGGTCGCTTCGCTCAGGAAGACCGGCACTTCGATCAGGTAAATCGCGCCGTTCACGCGATAATAGACCGGCAAGTCCTGGCTCCGTTTGTGCGCCACGCGCGGGGAGAGGAAATGGTCCATTGACCTGTCGGCCGGCAGGGTGTTCATCCCGAGGGGCGTGTGCTCGGCGCGGCATACCGAGACGATCGCGGAGGCTTGTTTCCGCTCCAGGAGTTCGACGGCGGCATCAATCTGCGCGGCCGCCCGCAGTGGCGAGGTCGGCTGGAGCAGCGCCAGGGTATTGTAGGTCTCTCCCGCGGAGCGAAGAAACTCCAGCGCGTGCCGGGCCACCGAAACGCTGTCCGCCAAATCGGTGGCCAGCTCCGCCGGGCGCAGGAAGGGCGTGTCCGCTCCCGCGCGTCGGGCGACCTCGGCGATCTCCGGATCATCGGTAGAGACCACGGTGCGTGTGACGCGCTCGGACCCCAGGGCCGCGGCAATTGTCCACTCGATCAAGGGCCGGCCGGCAAGCCGGCGTTTGTTTTTCCCGGGCAAGCGTTTGCTCCCTCCTCTCGCCGGAATCAGGGCCAGCAACCGGGGCCGAGTCATAGCGCGTCCGCTTCGGACTCGGAGCGGGCCCTGGCGAGATCGCTCAAGCGGCCGACGTCCAGCCAGTCTTCGTGGAGTGGAAAGCAACAGACGCGTTTGCCCTCCTGGAGGACCCGCTGGAGCAATTGCGGCATCTCCAGGTGGCGCCCGCGCGGGATGGAGCGAATGATGCCGACGTCCAAAACGTACATCCCGGCGTTGATGAGGAATTGCTGGACCGGTTTCTCGACCAGGTCCACCACCATCTCGACGTTGGTCCGAACCACCCCGAAGGGCACCTGGTACTCGTATTCGCGGACACACAGGGTGGCCGCCGCCCTTTGCTCCCGGTGGAAGTCGAGCACGCGGGCAAAGTCCACCTTCGTCAGCAGGTCCCCGTTCATCACGATGACCGGCAAGTCACCCAGATCCTCGGGGAGCAACCCGAGGGCGCCGGCAGTCCCCAGCGGTTGGTCCTCGTGCAGGTATTGGATGTCCACGTCCCATTGCCGGCCGCTGCCGAAGTA
The DNA here is from genome assembly GCA_018969165.1 of Verrucomicrobiota bacterium. Lineage (GTDB taxonomy): Bacteria > Verrucomicrobiota > Verrucomicrobiia > Limisphaerales > JAGWYX01 > JAGWYX01. The sequence continues at coordinate 5,959 of JAGWYX010000017.1, read as the reverse complement.
CTCGACGATTTGCTCGGATTTGTAATGCACCGAGATGAACAACCGGTGGAAGCCGGACCGCGCGAAGTGTTCCAGGGCCTGCTGCAGAATGGGGCGCCCGCCCACACGCAACAGCGGCTTCGGCACGGACTCGGTCAACGGCCGCAATCGTGTGCCAAAGCCGCCCGCCACCAGGCAGACCGGATTATCACAGCGGGTTGGCTCGACCAAATCGCGCAACACGACCAACCCTACGACGCGCTCGCCCTCCACGACCGGGATTTGCATGAGGTCGTAGCGGCGCATCAAATCGAGCACCTCGTCGCGACCGCACCCCGGCGCGACCGTGCGAGGCGAGGCGTTCATGATTCGCTGGACGGGTTCCTGCATGCCGACGTTTCGCATCAGGCCGCGACGGATGTCGCCATCGGTGATGACCCCGGCCAAGCGCCCTTCGCCGTCCACCACCAGGGCGATTCGCAGATCGGAGGCGCTGATGGACTCCAGCGCGGACTGGATGCTCGAGCCCACGGGCACCAGGGCCTTTTTCCAACGTTCGTTCATCGCGTTTCCTCCCCGGACCACTTGACCCCGCTGGGAATCGTCACCAGCCGCTGGCAAATCCAGGTCGCCTCTTCGAGGTCGTCCGCCTGGCACTGCCGGAACATCGAGAGCCGGTGCAAAGGCTCCCACAAGGGGCGGGTCCTGACCCCCCCGTCGTGGGTCCGGCGAAGAAAGTCATCGCGCTGTTGTTCGTCGCGGAGAATCACCGCGTTCAACCAGTAATTGCTCCGGCAGTTGGGTGGCTCGCGCAGAAGGGTGACGCCTTTCCCCTCGAAAAACCGGGCATACGCCGTGGCCAGCCGCCGTTTGCTCTGCAGGATCGCCGGCAGGCGCTCCAACTGCGCGCAGCCAAGCGCGGCATTCAGGTTGGGCATGCGGTAGTTGTAGCCGACGACGTCGTGAACGTAAGCCCAGGGGTGGGGAAGTTTGCCGGTCGTCGTCAGATGTTTGGCGCGCTCTGCCAGAGAAGGATCGTTCGTGACCAGCATTCCGCCGCCTCCGGTCGTGATTGTCTTGTTGCCGTTGAAGCTGAATATGCCGACCTGGCCGCTCCGCCCGGTGTGGCAGCCGTCGCGAAAGCTGCCCAACGCCTCCGCCGCGTCCTCGACGAGCGCCAAGCCAAACCGGTCGCAAATCTCCCGCAACGCCCCCGTCCGCGCCGGGTGCCCCAGGGTGTGGACGGGGACGCAGGCACGGAGGGTTCGGCCAGTCGTTTTGTTCACGCACCCCCCGCCGCCGGGGGTCGCATGGGCGCGCAGAAAGCGCTCCAGTTTCTCCGGTGACAAGCCCAGGGTTTCGCGCTCGACGTCCACAAAAACGGGCTCCGCTCCGCAATATCGGATCGCGTTGGCGGTGGCGACAAAGGTCACCGGCTGGGTGATCACCTCGTCCCCGGGTGCGGTCCCCACCAGCATCAACGCCGTGTGCAATGCCGCGGTGCCGTTGACCGTGGCGACGGCGTGCCGCGCGCCGGTGTACTGCGCGACGGCCGCCTCGAACCGGTCCACGAACCCGCCCACGCTGGAGACGAACGTGGAATTGATCGCCTCGAGCACATAGTCCTTCTCGCGCCCGGCGAATTGCGGGGCGTGCAGCGGAACGGGTTCCACCGAACCCAGGAGGGGGCGGACGAAGGCGACGAAATCATCCGCCAGTCGCGGCATATCACAGGTCAAAGTAATCGCAATAGGGTTTGAAGGCTTCCTTCACTTGATCCGCCCTCAGTCCGAATTGGGCGAGGTCGTAATGGTGTCGAGGGCGGTGGATGCCATGATGGCGCCGCAGCCATTCCTCGATCTTGCTCTGCAGGTCGGGCGAGAATTCCATGCCGAAGTAGTGGTAGATCCGACGCGTGACTTCGAGCGGTTCCTCGACCAGTTGAGGATACGGCACATCGAAGAACGATGCCGCGTCGAGTTGTCGGCGCAGGGCGACGTTTCGCGCCGCCCAAACGCTGCAAGTCTGGAGCAGAAGGCGACCGACTTCCTCCGGCGTCACGCCCTGGACCGAGTCGTAACACCGGAACTGGTAATAGATCAAGGAACAGATCGAGCCCATGAATTGCCCCGGATCCCGATGGGTCTGCACGATCCGCGCATCGGGGAAGCAGCCCAGCAGGTGATCGAGCTGGGTCATGTGGGAGGTCTCCTTCAGCACCCAATGGGAACCGTTTTGGCACCAGGTGAGGTACTGCAACTGGAGCCGGTAAAACTGATACGCCTTCGCGAAAGCGGTGGGCGGCAACTTCTCCCACCAGGCCCGGTAAGAGTCCAGCACCACCGACCCCAAGAGTTGCGGCGCGACGAAACTGGCGTACAGGAGGAGCCAGCACTCACCGGGATTATCCCAGGAGTGGATTTGGTCTTGGGTGGGATAACGTCTTTTCACACGCGCCGCGGTGGCGTGGTAGCGCGCGACCCGCGGATCGGCGGGGCCGCCCCAATCCGCCTTGCACGGAAATGGGGTCATGGTCTCCCAAGGGCGCATCCACCGGCAGCCGGGATGTTGGATCAGGAGATTCTGCATCAAAGTGGTGCCGCTGCGCGGGAAGCCGACGACATAAAACGGGTGGTGGATCTCTTGTCCAAGGATTTCCGGATGGACCTGGATGTCCCGTTGCAGGCAAAGGCGGCGCTCCAGACCGTTTCGCACCATTTCTTTCAAGCCCGCGATTCCCGTGTACTTCAGGCGCGGCTGGTCGCGGAAGCAGCCGACGAACTCGCGCAATTCCTTGTCAAAATCCCACGGCCCGAAATCCCCCAGGCCCGTTCTTTTCCGGGCGGAGTGGATCAGGGCATCCGGCGAAGGATTGAACGAGACGAGCCCGGCTCGATTGAGAAACCGAGCGGTCCCGTTGATGGCCCTGAGCGCCGTAGGCGGCTGGGTGTCGAGGATCGGGGACGCGCCCTGCTCAGGGATGTCGTTTGGCTTCATCCGATTCCTCCAGGCAGGTTCGCAAACAGGTCGCCAAAGCGCAAGCGTTTCTCTCCAACAGGATCGAGTTGTGATTCCCCGGCACGACGCAAACGCGGACCGGGCCGCGCGCGTAGTGCTGCCACCCCGCGAGCGGATCTTCGCGCAGGCGTCGCATGCCCGCGGTTTCCCCCCGCTGCACCGGCACCTGCTCTTCCGCTCGGAGGAGCAGGATGGGGACCGGAACCGGATCCAACGGCTGGTAGCGAGTTCGACTATCCGCGAAAAACACCGCGAGGAATCCGTTCATGTACCCCGCATGGTGGCCCGTGGGATTGCCGTAAATCTCGGACACGCCTGCCCGCAGTCGCTGAATGCGGTCTTCACGCGACAGAGCCTGAAGACTTCCCTCGGTCAGGATCATCTTCCGTCCGGCGATCTCGGACAGCGTGTAGTAAAGGAGCTTCCAGGCGTCCTCCTCGTCTTCGAGCGTCTCCGGGGGATCGCCGGCCAACGGCGCCGCCTTATCCATCACCACGACTCTGGCAACTTCGTCTCCGTTCTTGATCAGGCGCTGCGCCAATTCGAACGCGAGGTGGGCACCCATCGAATGGCCCCCGAGCACGTACGGTCCCACGGGCTGGGCTCGCTTGACCGCAGCCAGGTAATCGATCATGCGCTCATCGACGTTGACGTACGGGGGCGCGTTGCCCTCCAGGCCGCGGGCCTGCAGGGCGTAAACCGGCCGACCGGGCCCCAATTGGCGCCCCAGGGCGTGGAAATACACGATGTTCCCCCCCCAGCCCGGAATGAGGAACAAAGGAGTCCGCGAGCCTTGCGGCTGCACCGGAACGAGCGGCGTCCAATCGCGCTCCTCCATCCCCCTTTCCAGGACATCGGAGAGCGCCTCCACGGTCGAGGCGGCGAAGAGCAAATGGAGAGGCAAAGACTGATGAAACTCGCGCTCGATTTCCTGCATCAAGCGCACCGCCAGGAGCGAAGTGCCGCCGCTTTGGAAAAAGTTGTCGCGTATTCGGATGGGGGCAACGCGCAAGACCTCTTCCCAGACTCGAATCAACCGCACATCGGTGGCGTTCCGGGGGGCCACAACCAAAGCCGCGGGAGGATCCACGCGCGCCGAAACCGAAACCCCGATCGGTTCGGCGGGGCCAGCCTTTACCCAATACGATTTCTTTTCGAAAGGATAAGCCGGGAGCGGGATTCTCCGCCCGGTCTCCTCCATCCGGAGCGCGGCCCAGTCCATCTCCTCACCCTGCCGGTAGGCCTGGGCCATCGCGGTGAGCTGCAATCGCCGTTCGGGCGACCCGTCTCGGCTTTCCTGCGCGTTTACGCGAGGTCGTTTCTTTGCTCCTCCGTTCTTTCCGTTCCCCGCCACGGGGCTCAAGGCCGATTCTAATGCGCCTCGCAACTCCGCCAACGACGACGCCACGGTCGCGAAGCGGCAGGCAAAATGGCTCCGTCCCAGGTTCAAGGTCAGGCTGATATCGCCCAATCTGTGATGCGATCCCTCCGCGTTGAGGCACCCGACCAAGTCCTCGATGCGCCGTCGCAGGGCGCTCGGAGTCTTTGCGGAGATTGTGAACAGGAAAGGTGCGGGCTCGTCCCTTGCCGGGGTTGGGCGCGCGGGCGGCTCCTCGAGGATCAGGTGCGCGTTGGCGCCGCCGGCGCCGAAGGAACTGACCGCAGCCCGCCGCGGAACCACCCGCTCCAGGTTGTCACTGGAGCACACCAGGGGCGTCCAATCCGCCAAACGGTCCAACAAATAAAGAGGCGAGCCGGACAAATCCAACTGCGCATTCCATTCGTCGGAGTGGGAGAGTGGCACGAGTTGTCTATGCTTGAATTGGAGCAACACCTTGATCACCGCCGAAATGCCGGAGGCCGCCTCCAAATGGCCGATATTCGGTTTGACCGAACCGACGGCGCACCGTGGGAGGCGGGCGACGGCGTCGGAGCCGCTCCCGTTGCCGGGCCGGGCCGAAAAGGCCTCCACCAGGCCGCGCATCTCCACCGCATCACCCAACTCCGTGCCGGTCGCGTTCGCCTCGATGAATGAGATCGTGTCGGCGCCAACGCCGGCGGCGCCCAGCGCGCGCAGGATCAACTCCCGTTGTGCGACGGGATTCGGCACCAGGTAACCGTTCCCGCGCCCGCCGGCGTTGATGGCCGAGCCTTTGATGACCCCGTGAATATGGTCGCCATCCGCCAGGGCGCGCTTCAAAGGCTTCAGGAGGATCGCCCCAACGCCCTCGCCATCGACGAAACCATCGCCACCGGCGCCAAAGGATTTCGTCTCCTTGCCCTTGGATTGGACGTGCATCGCGCTGAGGCCGAGGTACTGGAGGGGATGAACGATCAGGTGCACACCGCCGGCCAACGCGACTGAACATTCTCCGCGCCGGAGACTCTCGCAGGCCTGATGAATCGCCGTGAGCGAGGAGGAGCAACCGGTGTCCAGGGCCAGGCTCGGCCCGTTAAAATTGAGGGTGTACGAAACCCGGTTGGCAATCGACCAATGCGCCGAACTCGCCCTGACCGGAGTGCCGCGCGCCCAGGCCGTCGCCCCAAGGTAGGCGTAGCCATTGTGCGTGACCCCGACAAACACGCCCACGCCGCCTCCGGCCCGACTCAGCAATTCAGGGGGATAGCCGGCGTCTTCGAGCGTCGTCCACGCGGTCTCCAGGAACAGTCGCTCCTGCGGGTCGATTCCCTCCGCCTCCACCGGGGAAATGTTGAAAAAGCGGGCGTCGAACTTGTCGATCCCCTCGATAAAGCCGCCCCATTTGCTGGCTGACGCACCCGCCTCGGAGGCCGATTGGTCGTTGAATTGGCGCCAATCCCAGCGGTCCGAGGGCACTTCCGAGATGCACGACTCGCCGCGCTTCAAGTGCTCCCAAAAGGCCTTGAGGTCGGGGGACTGGGGAAACCGCCCGGACATGCCAATGATCGCGATCGGTTCCGCCGGCTCGGGTCTTGAGTGAGC
>JAGWYX010000798.1 GCA_018969165.1 Verrucomicrobiota bacterium | reverse complement strand
ACGGTAGGGCGGCGCCGTCCCGGCGCGCCGTCGTCAAAGCCGCAAGCGGCGCGGCCGGAGGCCGCAGCCCTGTCAAACATCGGTTCAGGGGAAGCAGTCCCGCGGCCCCGGCTCGCGTCCGGTGGCGGGATATATTCCTGGCGGCTTTGGTTCTGCTGGACCGGCCATTGCCGGCGGCGCCCGCCGCGAACGGCGCGTTCGAGGCCGGCGCGGCCAAGCGCGACATTACCCCGAAGGAACCGACGCCGATGTGGGGTTATGGCGCGCGCCACGACGCTTTATCGCAAGGCGTGCTCGACCCCCTCTACGCCGCCGCGCTGGTGCTCAAGGTCGGCGACCACAAACTGGCGATTGTCGGATTGGACCTCGGGCGGGCGCCGGCCGAGAAGTCGCTGCAGCGCATTCGGGCGCGGATCAAGGCCGAGGCGGGCATCGAGTATTCGTTCATTGCCGGGTCGCACACGCATCACGGACCGGTGCTGGAATTGACGGACGAGCCGGGCAAAGGCCGCGGGAGATTCGACGCCGCGCTGCGGTACTACCGCCAGATGGAGGACGGGATTGTCGCGGCGGTGCTCGAGGCGAACACGAAGCGTGTCCCGGCGAAACTGGCGGTTGGCTCGGTCCAGCTCGCGGATTTCAATCGGAACCGGCACACCAAGCTCGAACCCAAACCGAGCGATCGCGAGTTGGCCGTGATGCGGCTCGACGACCTGGCCGGCCCGCCGGTGGCGGTGCTGGTGAACTTCGCGGCGCATCCGACGATGATCGACGCGCGGGTGCTCAAATTCTCCGCCGATTACGTCGGGGTGCTCAAGGCCACGGTCGAGCAAGCGACCGGGGCCACGGCGATTTTCATGCAGGGCGCGGCGGGGGATCAGTCGGTCAACCGCGGGCCGTTCAAGGACTACCGCGACTACGGCCAGGCCCTGGGTCGGCAAGTGGTGAGGCTGGCCGCCAGTCTGACCCCGAGGGAAGTTGCGCAACCGTGGCTGGAGGTGCGTGAGGAACGGTTCCGATTCGCGTCGCGCACGGACTTGTCGAACCCGCTGGTGCGGGCCGCCTATTCGCTGGCGTTTTTTCCCGAGCTGATTCCGAACTTTGCGGATGAGTACGCCGACGGCGTGCGTCCGCGGCTGACGGTGGCGATGCTCGACGGCGACGTGGCGTTGGTGGGAGTGTCAGGCGAGTTCTTCAGCAATCATGCGATCCGGTTGAAGGACCGGGCGCGGATGCCGCACCTGTTCTTCTTCGGCTACTGCAACGGCTATCACCAGTATTTTCCGACGATCGAGGCGGTGGCCGAGGGCGGTTACGGCGCCGACAGCGGGGTATCGCCCGTGGCCGTCGGCGCCGGCGAGCAGATGATGGATACGGCGTTGATCTGGCTTTACCAGATGCGGGGCAAGATCAAATGAAACCGGCGGCGACCGGACCGCGGCTTGTCCCGCGCCGCCTGGCCGACCGCCGGCTCGACCCCACCGTGGATCGGTGCATGGACTGGCTCAGAATTCGGTTGGCCGGCCGGCCGCTTCCTGTTAAGAGAATGCCGCCACCAATGATGAAACACCTGTGTTGTGCCCGCGGGACGGCCGTGTTGCTGTTGCTGACCGTCGTCGCCCAGATCAACCGCGCGGCGGATGCCGACGCGGCGCTTGATCGGTTCTTCCGCCATTACCTCGAAGAGAGTTTTCAGCAGCGCCCGCTCGAGGCGACACAATTGGGCGATCACCGGTTCGACGCGCGGCTGGACGATTTGACGCCGGTGGCGCGGGCCCGCTGGGTCGCGCACACGCGGCGGACGTTGGAACAGTTGCCCGGGGCGGTGGCTTACAGCGACCTGACACGGGCCGGCCAGATCGATTACGAGACGTTTCGGCAGCATCTGCTCCGGGCCGTGTGGCTGGCGGAGAACCTGCATCCGTTCGAGAACGATCCGCGGGTCTATAACGACTACGTCAACGACAGCGTTTATCTGTTGCTGGCGCAATCCACGTTGCCGAGGGAAACCAATATCAGCAACGTGCTGGCGCGCATGGCGGAGATTCCCCGGGTCCTCGCCGCGGCGCGGGCCAACCTGCAGAATCCGCCGCCGGTCCTGGTCGATACGGCGATCCGGCAGAATCGGGGTGCGATCGGATTCTACGCGAGCGACATTTTCACCCTGGCTGGCCCGACCCGCCAGTTGCCGGAGTTGAAGGCCGCCGCCCAATCGGTCGTGGCCGCGCTGCAGGCGTACCAGGGGTTTCTGGAAAAGGACCTGCGGCCGCGCGCGCACGGCGACTGGCGGCTCGGCCGGGAAAAGTTCTACCACAAGCTCGAGTTGGACCTGGACGCCGGCGTGACGGCCGACCAGGTGTTGGCCGACGCCGAAACGGAGTTCGATCGGGTCCGGCGCGACATGTATGTGATCGGACGCCAGCTCTGGAGCCATTATTTTCCGAAGGCGGCCCTGCCGCCGGATGACACGGAAGGACGGAACGAGACAATCCGGCGCGTCCTGGTTGAGATTGGGCACGACCACGGCAAACCAGCGAACCTGACCCGGGATGCGCGGGCTACCGTCGAGCGGATCAAGCGATTCATTCGCGCGCACGACCTCCTGCGCCTGCCCGAACCGGACCATTGCCGGGTAATCGAGATGCCGGAGTTTCAGCGCGGCAACTCGACGGCCTTCATGAA
>JAGWYX010000797.1 GCA_018969165.1 Verrucomicrobiota bacterium | reverse complement strand
CGGTTTCCGAGCTTGCAATAAGCCCAACTCTCCCAAAGGCGGGAAAGTTCGCGCTCCTCGCGGAAATCCCCCAATTTATCATGATAACTTTCTCCCCGTATATCGTGAACCGGAACAGACGGAGGCGGAGGCTCAAAAGGCATTCCGAGAGCAGTATGAACACCTCGGCAGGTCAGAGGAGAATTTACGGCTGCTGCTTGCCTGTGTTGAGCTAAGCGAGGAGCAATCGGAGGAGAAAAAGTTCTGGCCGCCTGACCCAAAGCTGATCGAAGAATGGGATTTGTATCAGGCACGATTGAAGGTTCTCGCCGGCCTCACCCCGAAGACGGTCGAATTGATGAAAAAGGCAGAAGCTGAGACGGACCAACTCAAACGGAAAGCCGCGCAGCGGACTGCGGTGCAAGCGTATTTCGCGGAAATGGTGCATTACTGGACAGAGGACCTGGTGCTGGAGTGGCAGCGCAAAAACCCTGTGGGAACCGAATGGATGTGCGAATTGGCTCGGGTCTATCACGAGCCGAAGCGCGCGCTCGATCCGATCAATCATGAGTTGGTGTTGAACTGGTTGCGCCGCAAGTACCACATGTTGACCGCCGAGGAATTGTCGGACGAGATTCTGAAAGTAACGCTCCAACGTTTGACACCGGCTGCGCTGAAGAAACGTCGTGAGCGACTGGGATTGACGACCAAGCGTCCCCCCGGCCCCCGTCCGAAGCAGGAGCAATAGTTTAGGACAAGAAGGTCGGCGAGGCCGTCCCAATCTCTCCCGCATTCCCGGCCATTCATGCAGAGTGGCCGCGTGAATGGACAATCAAGTCAATGGAAGGCTGAGCCGGTTGCCGTCATCAGCCTGAACCGGTGGCTTGCGCAGGTGGGCGTAACGTCCATCACCGGATGGCGCTGGCGGAAACGCGGGTGGCTGGAGACGGTGAACATCGCCGGCCGGCAATACGTAACGCCGGAAGCGATTGAGCGATTTCATCGACGGGCGGTCGCGGGAGAATTCGCGCAAACCCAGAAAGTGCCGGTGGGCAAGGAGGAGTCGAGGTGAACACAGGGGGAGCGTCGGTCAGCAAAGCGAGAGAACAGGAATCGCGTGCCGAGACACGGTCGTGGATGACTGCCGAGGAATTTCTGGCGGAAGTCGATGCGCACCGGGTGGCGCGCGAGAAGGAGAGGCTGAATCCGAAACCGGTGTCCCAATCAAAATCTGGCGTCCGGGTGTATTACCTGGACCCGACCTTGGTTTACACGCCCAAGCGTAGGCCCGGTCCCGAGGAATTGGCGGACAAGGTGAAGCTATGAACCACCTTGGGGAACCACGCGAAGAAACTGTAAGCCAAGGAGGTGGGGGTGGGGTTCAAATCTCTTCGGCGGCAGCCGCAAGTTTCCTGGGCGAGCAGACGATAAAGGAATTCATCCCCGCATCGTGGTTTCACCCGGTGGGCATTTTCAAAGTCCTGGCCAGGATTTGGGACCGTCTGCCCGATGTGAGCGGCAAGCTGTTCCTGACCTTTACCGTGGACCCGAAACTCTTCGGGGACGAAGAGGCGGCGTTCAACGAGAGCCGGGCCTGGTTGCGCAAGGTGTTTTTCCAACTGCGACGCGGCGTTGAACATGAGGGAAAGCCCCATGTCATTGATGCGCCGTACTGCATCAAGGTGGAATTCCACGAAAGCGGGTGGGTGCATTACCACTCGATCTTCCTGACGAGTCGATTTCTGCCAAAGGAACTGCTGGCGGACCTGTGGGGGCTCGGCTGGGTGACCGTTCAACGAATCACGAACGACGATTTTCATTACCTGCTGAAATACGTGACCAAGGCCGAGGACTTGCCCGAGTGGGTGAAGCGGCGTAAGCGCCTTCGCGTGTTCCAGACCACGAAGGGGTTTCTGATGCCGTCGGATGAACCAAAGCTGGTCTCGGAAACTGAGGAGGTCGAACGGAAGGCAAAGAAGCACCGGGCGTCGTACACGATCGACGAGCGGTTTTGGCGGTGGGCCTGCTCGGCGGTGATTCGGCAGAACGGGACCGCGCGAACGGTGACGTTCGGTTGCCCGTATCGGGAGATTTTCGACCACCTCGTTTTGTCCGCTGCGCGGGATGGTCGTTACAAAGGCAGCGGGGAAATCATCATCAACAGAAAGGAGGGATTAAAGCCATGGCTGACAATGCAAAACCAACTGCTAGCGGCGAAAAGCTGAACGGGCTGTTCGTTCGCGGTGTGGTCATGTCGAGCACCGCGAGGGTGTTCAACCGGAAAGACGGCTCGGGCAAAGTGGTCTGCGTCCGGCACGAGATCGCCCTGCAACCTGGGCTGGCCGTGTTCGAGGAATACCCGGAGTTGAACAGCGGCCAGGTGAAACTGGACGGCGACAACGTCGTGGAGTTTCGCCGGTTGCCGGAACTGAAGCAGGTCACGCTGAAAGTGCTACGATGGGCCGAACGCGACAAGCGTCTGGTCATCAAAGAAGCAGAAATGGTGGCCTGAACACACGGTGAAGGGGGCAGGCCGGAGGCGCGCAGCGCCCCGACCTGCCCCTTAACCTTGTTTACCTCTCCAATAACTGTCCCGAGGTAAGGGGCGGCCTCGGGGCATGTGGCGGAGCCAAGGAATTTGCTCTTGAATCTCAACGCGAGGTTGGTAGCGTCGTGGCAGCTAGTGGTGTCCACGGACTTTAAGAGT
>JAGWYX010000796.1 GCA_018969165.1 Verrucomicrobiota bacterium | reverse complement strand
TCCCTGGGGGCTGCCGGAGCTCCTCCCCAACCCTGATAACCTCCGCCCCAGCCGCCTCCCCCGGCCAGCCCGTGTGCCGAAAAAACCGACAGCGCCCTTCGGGGTCTCCTTACGTGCGGATTTGGGTTTCCCAACCGCGCCCACCAATCCGACCGGTCTGATCGTCCCCAGACAATCCAATTCGAAGGGACCGTGTGGATGGTGCCGCTCTGAGGAATGCTGACCGGTGGCAACGCGGGAGCATTTGTCGGCCTGGTCCGTCGAATCAGGATATGAAATCAGGATTCCGGCTGACAATTGCGGTGTTGGCGCTGATGTGGGCCGGCAGCGCCTTCGCTCAGTCGCCTCCAACCCCGACGCGGGGTTTGCCAAACCTCCACCCTCGAGTACTGGGGAATCGCCCCCTCCCGCGGCCCCCACCCAAGCCCGGCATTTACGAGACGGCGCCATGGACCTGCATCGTGGTCGTGCCCGGTCCCCATGCGGATGATCGGGCTGTCCACGGTGGTCTGGGACCGCCGGGACCACCCCTGCGCATGCCGGGGTTCGAACCGCCGCTGAGGTTCATTCCACGCGCGCCGCGAGGGAAATGACCGGCGGCGCGGATTGTGGAGGCCGACGGCACCGTGCTGAGCGGCCGGTGTGTCGATATCCACCTGGAGGATGACGACAGGGTACCCACCCCCACGGCAACCGCAACTTTCCCTCCGAGGCGAGAAGGGCAACTCCCTGCCCCACCTCACCGCGCCTCGAGCCATTTCAATACCCGAGAGCCGGCGACGATTCATGGCTCTTCTTGATGGGTTACAACATTGTGGATAATGAACCTCCAGCTTGCCGCGCCAAGGCGGCAATTCATCCTGCCCCAAGGCGCCGGCGGCATCGCCCAGCCGCGCCGCCGGGCCGAGCGGCAGCTCGGCCCTACCGTGGTCCGGTTACCCCGAAAGTCTCGCGCAAGCCATTGGAAATCAACAAACCGACTTTCATGCGAAGTGGTGGCCCGAAGGGCTGGGGGATTCATGGGAAGCCTCGATTCGTGATTGCGCATGCAAAGGGACCCTGAACCGAGGCACCTCCTCTCCCGCCCTGCGGCACCCTCTCCTCCGCTGCCGGCGGAGGAGAGGTCCGGGGAGGGCGTCCTTTCCGGACCGATTCCTGAGGAGGAACCCGCGCGACGGCCGTCGAGGTTTTGGAGCGGCGGCGCTCCCGCCGTCGAGGCCTCAGCCTTTCTTGGCGCCGGAGCTGGTGCGGGAAAAGAGGACGTTGAGGGTCCCGAGAAGCTTGCCCAGGGTGACGGGCTTGTAGAGGGCGACGGCATTGACGCGCTTCAGAAACGGGGCGAACTGCGGATGGCCCTCGTAAGCGGTGACGAAGATGAACCGCTGGCAGAGGTGCGGTTTGACGCGCTCGACGGCGACGTAGAACATGTCGCCGGCCATGTGCGGCATCATCAGGTCGCACAGGATGGCGTCCACGTCCATGTTCATAATGGTCTTGAGGGCCTCGACGCCGTTGGGGACGGTGGTGACGAGGTAGCCGTAGGATTCGAGCAATTCCTTGTAGGACTGGGCGAGTTCGACATCGTCGTCCACGACGAGGATGTGTTTGACCTTCAGTTCGAGTGGTTGACTCGGCGGCGAGGCGGCTTGCTCCGGGTTCATTTCAGCAATCAAAGGACCATGGGTTGCTCAAGCACGGGTCGGATTCTATCGAATAGCGATCCAATAGCGAGAGAAAAGTGACCCGACGTGGACGTGGATAGCGTCGGGATTCGAGGTTGAGGGCGGGTGCGTGGACGGGACGCCTCGCTGCAATCCAGGGCAGTGTCCGAATTTGCGGTTGGAGCGCGAGTCTGTGACTCGCAGCAGCTTGATTTTGAAGCTGCTTCGCTGCGGCTCATAGAGCCGCGCTCCGAAATTAGGACACTGCCCAATCCAGGCCGTGCTTGCGCCAGCGGCTTCCGATGATGCAGACTCAGCCGTCATGCATCCAGAGTCAGGAGTGCCCGCCAGCGATTTGGAGCCGGAACGCGCCGCGCCAGGAGTGGACGCGGCGTGGGACGCCGGGGAGATGGGCTGTGGCGATTTGGTGCTGGAATTGCGCGATCGGTTGCGGTCGCTGGCGCCGGGGCGGGTCCTGAAGTTGACGGCGCGCGACCCCGGTGCCCGGGAAGACTTGCCGGCGTGGTGCCGGCTGACGGGCCATCGGCTATTGCGCGTCGAGCCGCCGACCTACTGGATTCAGAGAAAGGAATGAATCATGCCTGGTAAATTCTGTGTCAGCATCACCTCCGCCAAGGACAATCCCGACAAGGCCACGGTAGGTTTTGTGGTCGCCAACGCCGCGCTCGGCTCGGAGCAGGAGACCCTGGTGTTCCTGAGCGTCGAAGGCGTCCGTCTCTCCCAGCGGGGTTACGCCGATGCCATCCACGAGGAGGGCTTCGCGCCACTGAAGGAGTTGATGGAAAATTTTGCCAGGGCCGGTGGCAAAATCTATGTCTGCTCGCCCTGTTTCAAGAAGCGCCAGTTGGACGAAAACAACCTGGTGGCGAGCGCGATGATCGTCGGCGGCGCCAAGCTGGTTGAGTTCCTGGCCGACGGCGCGCCCTGCGTCAGCTATTGACGGGAGGAGATCGGCCGCCCGGGTCGGCGGTCCTGGCCTGGTGATTATGGAGCCGGTTGCGCGACACC
>JAGWYX010000795.1 GCA_018969165.1 Verrucomicrobiota bacterium | reverse complement strand
GAACACGGTCTGGACCTGCCCCAATCGCCCGAGCTTTCCTACTTATGAAGCGGAATTCCCGCAGTGGGTGATCGGGTACACCTACTTCGGCGGCATCAGCACCTGGCATAATCCGCTCGGGCACTTCCCTTCGTTCAGCCCGGTCAAGGTCTCCCAGTCCAACCCGGACTGGTGCCTGGCCTCCGACATGCTGATGCGCGTGGACGGCCGGTGGGGCGGGGTGCCGGGCGTGTCGCGCGACACGGCTTACAAAGACTGTCCCCAGCACTGCCTCCCGGGATCCAAGGTGCCGGTGGGCGGCAACGAGGTCTTCATCGACGGCTCGGCGCGCTGGGTCCAGTTCAACCAGATGCGCTACATCACCACCTGGAGCACCGCCGGGGACCGCGTCGGCTTCTTCTTCCAGGACGATTTGGGCGCGCTCGAGCCCCAGCGCAACAACAAGGCCCTCCTCCCTTCCACCTATCCCTGAGCGCGCCCCGCCGCCTCCGGCTCAGTCCACGGCCTTCCAGTTCCCCACGATCACCGATTGACGCCTGGTCCGGACCTCCAGCCAGAGGTCGTATCTGCCGGGGTTATTGGTCGGGCCCGAGGCCACGTAACGCCAAGGGCTGACTTGGAACTGTTCCACGACTTCCGGGGCCAGACCTTCCCACGGAACCTGGTAAGCCAGGACAAAAACGTCCGGATCATCGTGCAACTGGCGAACCGGCAACGGGCTCAAGGCCAGGAGCCGCCTGATCTCCTGCGGTCGCTGGCCGCAGTTCTTGAAGCCAGTGCACTGAAAGAAATCCAGGACGTATTTCGCATCGGCCGGCTCCAGGTGTTCGAGTTCGAAGGTCTTATTCGTGGGATTGTAAAGCACCCCCGCCAGCTCGTACACCAACGGGTTCCGGACCGGATCCACGGTCAAGGGCTGCCGGCGCACGACGTGATCCGGCGGATAGAAACCGAACCGCGCCTGGTAGGCCTCGAGGGCGGCCTCCACTTGCCGACGTTGCGCGCGGATGCCCGCGCAGACCGTCGGCATCGCCGCTCGCACCCGACCATCCAGGATCGCCGCGCTCACCCAGTCGTAGCCGAGATCGCCTAACCCGCCCAGCACCAGCACGCCGACAATAACAAGGACGGTCTCCCACCATCTGAGGCGGTGATGGAGGTATTGATTGAACTGGCGCATCTGGTGCCCCCGTGGGCGGGCGGCATTCTGCTTGCGGCATTGAATTTTAATGCCGCCAATCAGTCAATGCAATGAACAATGAACTCCTTTCTCTCTCGCCCAACCACCTGGATGGTCGCCGCCGCCGTCCTCGGGTGCCAATCCATCCTGGCGGAACCACGCCCCTCCGGCCCGCAGGTCGATGGCGACTTTCGGAAGGTCATCCTGGACAGCGATCGGGAGATCAACGGCGTCCTGGAAGACACCCTGAAGGATCCGATGGAGCTGGCGGTCGCCCAGGACGGCCGGGTCTTTTACATCCAGCGCGATGGCACGATCAAACTCTGGAAACCCGCCACCAGGACCACGGTCGTCATCGGGCAAATCCCGGTCTTCACCGGGCTGGAGGACGGCCTGCTGGGGTTGGCGCTGGACCCGCATTTTTTGCGGAACGGCTGGATTTATCTCTACCATTCCTTGCCCGAGACCACCCTGGACGCGCACGGCAAAAAGGCCGGCCAGAACGTGATCTCGCGTTTCACCGTCGCGGGCGATCGCCTGGACCCGGCGTCGGAAAAGGTGCTGCTGCGGGTGCGGACCCAGCGCGAGCAATGTTGTCACTCGGGAGGCGCGCTGGCCTTCGATGCCCACGGCAACCTCTACTCCTCGGCCGGTGACAACACCAACCCGTTTGCCTCGGACGGTTTTGCCCCGCTGGACGAGCGGCCGGGGCGCTCGCCGTGGGACTCGCAGAAATCGGCCTCCAACCCGAATGATCTCCGCGGCAAAATCAATCGCATCCATCCCGAGCCGGACGGCTCCTGCACCATCCCACCGGGCAACCTGTTCCCGCCGGGAACTCCCGGCACGCGACCGGAGATTTACATCATGGGCTGCCGGAACCCGTTTCGCATCTCGCTGGACCCCCGCAATGGCTACCTCTATTGGGGTGAAGTCGGGCCGGACGCCGGCGGGCCGAACCCGGAGCGCGGTCCGGCCGGTTTTGACGAGATCAACCAGGCCCGCGTCGCGGGGAATTTCGGCTGGCCCTACTTCATCGCCGACAACCGGCCGTATCACCACTATGATTTTGCCACCGGCAAATCCGGCCCGGCCTACGACCCGGCCCATCCGGTCAATGACTCGCCCAACAATACCGGGGCCAAATTGTTGCCGCCCGCCCAACCGGCGTTCATCTACTATACCTACGGGCTATCGACCCGGTTCCCGGTGGTTAACGGTGGCGGGGGGCGGACGGCAATGGCCGGCCCGGTTTATTATTTTGACTCGAGCCTGGCCTCGCCCCACAAACTGCCCCGACGTTACGATCACACCCTGTTCATCTACGAATGGTCGCGGAACTGGATCGTCGCGGTGCGCCTGGACGCTCACGATCACATCGCGCGGCGACCGAACGGGGCGCTGGACATGGAACGATTTTGTCCGCACATGACCTTCAAGCGGCCGATCGACCTGGAGATGGGGCCGGACGGCTGCCTCTACGTGATCGAATTCGGCAGCGCCTGGGGCAACAA
>JAGWYX010000794.1 GCA_018969165.1 Verrucomicrobiota bacterium | reverse complement strand
ATCCGCGCGCGTGTGCCGGGACCGGAGCGACGCCCCGACCGGCCCAATCGCACCGGGCCGTGAATCGCATCCGCATCTTGCTGGTGGACGATCACCCGATTGTACGGGAGGGGCTCCGCGCGCGATTGGCGCCGGTGGAAGCGCTCGAGATCGTCGGCGAGGCCGCCAATGCCCGCGAGGCCATCCGCAAGGCCAAGATCCTGGCGCCGGACCTGGTGTTGATGGACATCAGCCTGCCCGGTCTGAGTGGCATCGCTGCCACGCGCTTGTTACGCCAGGCCACCCCCCACGCCAAGATCCTGGTGCTCTCGGCCTACAACCGTAAGGAGTATGTCACCGAGGTAATCCGCGCCGGGGCGCGCGGCTATCTGCTCAAGGATTGCTCGCCACAGACACTGGTCCGGGCCATCACGGCCGTCCATCGCGGTCGAGCCAGCTTCAGCGCCGGCGTCTCGAACCTCGTGTTCGACGATTACGTGGCGCGGGGCGCCCGGACGCCCGCGCACCTGGCCTTGTCCCGGCAGGAACAGCACGTCCTGGCCCTGATCGCCCAAGGCGCCACGACCAAGGACATCGCCCGGCGACTGGAGGTCTCCTTGCGCACCATCGAGACCTACCGCCAGCGGCTCCGCCGCAAACTCAATCTCCACACCGTGGCCGAGCTGACCCGTTTCGCCCTGGCCACGGGCCTGGCCTGTCCGTACTAACCCGGACACGTCTTTGTCCGTACTTTCCGACATTGCCTTCGGCCATTGCCGTGCCTTAGTTATCCGCAAGCGCGGTTGATGTGTGGACGCCAACCCTGCGTGCCCGGGGTGGGGAACTCTGGTTCTCGCCCGTCCTGCCCTGCCGGACGGGGGGGAACCGGATCAAGGCGCAACTCCGGGGTCGGATTTTTAATGGGCCCGCAGTCACAAGCTAACTTGGCACTGCCCTCTCGCCACATGGGCGAGAACGGTGGACTGGGATTGCCGCAGGAATCGGCATCGGCGGAGCGGGCACTCGCAAGGAAAACCGGTGCCGTCTTCGGCAGCTCGTTGGTTCTGCTTGCCATGGTGGGGATGGCCGCCTGGCTGGGTTCTCCTCGCCTCTTGCTGCTCGCCGGGGCCGGCGCGATCATCGCCGCGGTGTTGACCGGTTTAGCCGCGATCGCGGTGCGTCAGGACCTGCGGGCCCACCAGAAGAACGCGACGGCACTTCGACTGAGCGCGGCGCGCATCGAGGACCTCTACAACCAGGCGCCGTGTGGTTACCATTCACTGGACGCCCAGGGCCGGCTGGTGGCCATCAATGACACCGAGCTGGCCTGGCTGGGGTATGCCCGCGAGGAGCTGGTCGGCCGGAAACGGTTCTCCGAGCTGTTGACAGCGCCCAGCCAGGGGCTCTTCGCCGAGCAATTTGCGCGCCTGCAACAGCAGGGCTGCGTCCAGGACCTCGAATTCCAGCTCGTCCGCCGGGACGGCTCGGTCCTGTCAGTCCTCCTCAACGCGACGGCGGTGCGCGATGCCGCAGGCCGGTTCCAGATGACCCGGGCCACCGTTTTCGACATCACCGAGCGCAAGCAGGCCGAGGAGGAGCGGGATCGGTTTTTTACGCTCTCCCGCGACCTGTTGTGCGTGGCGGATTTCGACGGCTATTTCAAGCGGCTGAATCCGGCCTGGGAACGGACCCTGGGCT
Source organism: Verrucomicrobiota bacterium (assembly GCA_018969165.1). Classification (GTDB taxonomy): domain Bacteria; phylum Verrucomicrobiota; class Verrucomicrobiia; order Limisphaerales; family JAGWYX01; genus JAGWYX01. Next base: position 1,020 of record JAGWYX010000794.1, on the reverse strand, counting down.
ACGCGCGGAGCGAATTGTTGGCGCATCCCTTTCTCGAGTTCGTCCATCCGGAGGATCGCGCCGCCACCGTCCAGGAGGCGCAGAAGCTCAGCACCGGCGCTGACACCGTTTATTTTGCCAACCGCTACCGGTGTCAGGACGGGTCTTATCGCTGGTTGTTGTGGACTGCGACCCCGCTGGTCCAACAGCGGCTGATCTACGCCGCCGCGCGCGACATCACCGAGCGCCAGCTCAAGGACCAGGAGATTCAGCGCCTGACCGAGGAATTGCAGACTCGCGCCGCGCTGCTCCAGGCGGCCAACCAGGAACTGGAGGCCTTCAGTTACTCCGCCTCCCACGACCTGCGCGCGCCCCTGCGTCACATCAACGGCTTTGTCGATCTGCTGCTCAAACGATCGGCCGCGGGCCTGGATGACCAGGGCCGCCGCTACCTCCAGACCATCGCCAGTTCCGCCCAGCAGATGGGCCGCCTCATCGACGACCTGTTGGCCTTCTCGCGCATGGGCCGGGCCGAGCTGCGGCGGACCGCCGTGGACCTCGAGACGATGGTCACCGAGACCATCCGCCGCCTCCAACCCGAGGCCGCCGGCCGGCGGGTCACGTGGAAAAACAGCCGGCTGCCGACCGTTGATGCCGATCCCGCCATGCTTCGGCTCGTCTTTGAAAACCTGCTCGACAACGCCCTCAAATATACCCGGCCCCGGGATCCGGCCGTCATCGAAATCACCGCCCAGACCGACGACCGCGAGCACACCATCGTCGTCCGCGACAACGGGGTCGGCTTCGACATGCGGTACATCGAGAAGCTCTTTGGCGTCTTCCAGCGGCTGCATCGCCCCGAGGAATTCGAAGGCAACGGCATCGGGCTGGCCAATGTCCGCCGCATCGTGCACCGCCACGGCGGGCGGACCTGGGCCGACGGCCGGGTGGACGGCGGCGCGACGTTCTCGTTCTCCCTGCCCCGTCCAACTTAAGACAAGCATTATGCCCCCGCTGCGCATCCTGCACCTGGAGGACAGC
>JAGWYX010000793.1 GCA_018969165.1 Verrucomicrobiota bacterium | reverse complement strand
AATACGGCCAGCAGCGCGTGGTCATCGACGGCTTCTTCAAGTTCGTGTACTGGGGCAATACCGGCGCCGCCTGGAGCCTGTTCTATGGCAACAACCGACTCCTGGCCGGCGTGTCCCTGCTGGCCCTGGTCCTGCTGTTCTTCGGCCGGCACCACTTCGACTTCCACACGTTGCCGGGGCAAATCGCCCTCGGCCTCATGTTCGGCGGCATCCTCGGCAACCTGATCGATCGCTGGCACGTCCAGCACGTCATCGACTTCATCCGCTTCTACGTTAATTGCCGCAGCGGCGACGAGGCCGGGTTCCCCGCCTTTAACCTGGCCGATACCGCCATCTGCACCGGCGTCGGGCTCCTGTTCCTGATGTCGCTCCGCCCGGAGGCGCACAAGCCGACACCGCCCGGCGCCGCCGCTGCTGCCGAATGAACCCCGCGTCGCGGCCGCCCGAGCCGCCCGGCGATGAGCCTCGTCTGCCGCCGGCGTCCTTGCTCCTGCTCACCGGCCCCAGCGCCGTCGGTAAATCCGCGGTTGCCCTCGGCCTGGCGGAGCGGCTGGGGGGCGAGATCATCTCGGTGGACTCGATGCAGGTCTATCGCGGTCTGGACCTCGGCACCGCCAAACCCTCGACGACCGAGCGCGCCCGAGTGCCGCATCATTTGATCGATGTGCTCGACTCGACCGAGTCCTTCGACGCGGCCCAGTTCGTGCGGCTGGCGCAAACGGCCGTGCGCCAAATCCAGACGCGGGGACGCCGGCCGATCCTGACCGGGGGGACCGGACTCTATTTCAAGGCCTACCTCGAAGGGCTCGGCGAGGCCCCGCCGGCCGACCCCCTCCTTCGCGCCCGACTGGAGGCCACCGACCTTGCCGAACTCCTGGCCGAACTGCGCGAACGCGACCCCGCCGGCTACGCGTCCATTGACCGGAACAATCCGCGGCGAGTCATCCGCGCCCTCGAAGTAATCCGATTGACCGGCCGGCCGTTTTCCGAACAACGCGCGGCTTGGTCCCGCCCGGCGCCGGTGGCGCAGTCGCCACCCGAGCCGACCGGTCCCGCGCTCCAATTCTTCGGCCTGCGCCGATCCAGCGCGGATCTGCGACTCCGCATCGAGCATCGCGTGGACGCCATGTTCGCCGCCGGCCTGGTGGCGGAGACCGGGCGGCTGCTCGCCGCCGGCCTCGAACGGAACCGGACCGCCATGCAGGCGATCGGCTACCGGCAAGTGGTCGAGCACTTGCGCGGCCAACGTCCCCTGGCTGAAACCATCGCACTGGTCAAGACGCGCACCTGCCAGTTCGCGCGCCGGCAAATGACCTGGTTCCGGCGGCAATTGCCGGTTCGCTGGTTGGAGGTGGCGCCGGCCGAACCACCGGCGGCCACGGCGGAAAGAATTCAGGCTTTTCTCCAGCCCGGCTCGTGATAAGCTATCGGGCGGCATCGATGGCACAGTCTGATTTCCCCCATCTGCAGACGAACCAGACAGCTTGAAAGCGTTAATTGAAACCGCGACCCGGCGCACGGAACGGGTCTTCCTGGTCGGGGTCGAACTCGAGCAGCGCACCCCCGCCGACGTGCGCGATTCGCTCGAGGAACTGGCCCAACTGGCCGAGACCGCCGGCGGCCAGATCGCCGGCCAAGGCCGGCAAAAAATCCAGGCCCCGACCCCCGCCACCTTCATCGGCTCGGGCAAAGCCGAGGAATTCGCGCGCCAATGCCGCCGGCTGGACATTGATACCGTCATTTTTGACGACGAATTGTCCCCGGCGCAGAGCCGCAATCTGGAGCGCATCTTCAACGGCAAGGTGCTTGATCGCACCGCCCTGATCCTGGACATCTTCGCTCAACGCGCCCGCACCCGGGAGGGCAAGTTGCAGGTCGAGCTGGCCCTGCTGCAGCACTTGCTGCCGCGCCTGACCCGCTTTTGGGGTCACCTCTCCCGCCAGCAAGGCGGCATTGGCATGCGCGGCGGTGAAGGCGAAACCCAATTGGAAACCGACCGCCGCCGCGTGCAGGAGCGCATCAGCAAGATCACCGAGGAACTGGGGGAAGTCCGGCGCCACCGCCTGACCCAACGCCGCGCCCGGCAACGCCATCAATGGCCGCTGGCCTCGATCGTCGGCTATACCAATGCCGGCAAATCCACCTTGTTCAATGCCTTGACCGGCGCCCAGGTGTTGGCCGAAGACAAATTGTTCGCCACCCTGGACCCGACCACTCGCCGCCTCCATCTGCCCACCAACCAGGACGTGCTGCTGTCCGACACCGTCGGCTTCATCCGCAAGCTCCCCCATCGGTTGGTCGCCGCCTTCAAAGCCACCCTCGAGGAGGTCGTCCAGGCCGACCTGCTCCTCCACGTCGTCGATCTGAGCCACCCCCGCCCCGCCGAACAAATCCAGGCCGTCAACACCGTCCTCGACGAAATCGCCGCCGCCGGCAAACCGACCTTGATGGTCTTCAACAAGATCGACCGGTTCGAAATCGGTGATCCGCTCCGCGCCCTGCGCGATCGATTCCCGCACGCCGTGGCCGTCTCGGCCAGAACCGGCGCGGGCTTTCCCGCCCTGCTGGCGGAGCTAAGCAACGTCCTGCGGCCCATTCGGCCGTTCGTCGAGTTGAGCATCCCCCATGCCGCGGCGGCGGTCATCGCCCGGCTCCACACCGTCGCTCAAGTCAACGAGCGCCGTTACCAGGGCCGACTCG
>JAGWYX010000792.1 GCA_018969165.1 Verrucomicrobiota bacterium | reverse complement strand
CTGCTCGAGCTCGACCGGGTCGGCGCCGGCAAAGTCGGTGGCGGACGGATATTTTTTGAACAGGTTGGCGGTGACGAGGTTGACCTGCTTGTCGGTGCAGCGGGCCGAGAGGATGGTGGCGATGAGCAGCTCGAGGGGGTTCGAGTAGTTCAGCTCGCAATGGGCGTCCGGATAGGTTCGCGCCAGGCGGGCGAGGATTTGATTGACGCGCGCGAGCTTGGCGTTGGCGGACTCGCGGGCCATGACGTTCAGACCAGCTCGGGTTCCGGGATGCGCGCCGGCGGTTTCTGTCGCGGCGTGCCGTCGGAGGCCTCGGGATACTCGAAGATGCGGCCCTCGAAGTTGCGGAAGACCAGGCGGTCGGCGTTGCGGCTCAGGACGTATTCGGGGTTGACGGGGACTTTGCCGCCGCCGCCGGGGGCGTCGATGACATATTGGGGCACGGCATAGCCGGTGGTGTGACCGCGGAGTTGTTCCATGATTTCGAGGCCGCGCCGCACGCTGGAGCGCAAGTGCGCCGAGCCGGCGATCAGGTCGCACTGGTAGAGGTAGTAGGGTTTGACCCGGCAGAGGAGCAATTTGTGAACGAGAGCGCGCATGACGATCGGGTCGTCATTGACGTAGCGGAGCAGGACGGACTGATTGCCGAGCGGCACGCCGGCGTCAGCGAGGCGGCCGAGGGCCTCGCGCACCTCGGTGGACAACTCCCGCGGGTGATTGGAGTGAATGCTGACAAAGAGCGGGTGGTGCCGCCGGAGGATCGCGCACAGGGCGGGGGTAATGCGTTGCGGGAGGAAGATGGGGATGCGGGTGCCGATCCGCAGGAATTCGACGTGTGGGATGGCGCGCAGCCGGCCGAGGAGTTCGTCGAGTCTGGCGTCGCTCAGGAGCAAAGGATCGCCGCCGCTGAGCAGCACGTCACGCACGGCAGGGGTCCGGCGGATGTAATCGATTTGGCGATCGAAGTCAGGGTGGAAATCGTAACCGGAGGCGTTGCTCACCAGCCGGGAACGGGTGCAGTAGCGGCAATAAGCGGCACAGCGGTCCGTGACCAGGAACAGGACGCGGTCCGGATACCGATGGACCAGGCCCGGCACGGGCGAATGGCTATCTTCGCCACACGGGTCGCTGAGTTCCCAGGGGGCCGTATTAGTTTCCTCGATGCGCGGGATCACCTGGCGTCGGATCGGACAGCACTCGTCGGTGGGATCGATGAGGTTGAAGAAGTAGGGAGTAATGGCCAGGGCCAGCTTGTGGTTGGCCAGGAGTGTGCCGGCGTGTTCCTCACGGGTCAGGGTGGGGAGCAACTGCTGGAGGCGCTCGAGCGTGGTGATGCGGTGCTTGAGCTGCCAATGCCAATCGTTCCAATCGGCGTCCGGGAAATCGGCCCAGGGACCGCGCCCCGCGGAGCGGAACATTTTCAGGGAATGCAGGCGGCCACTCGAGGGAGGTTCCTCGGGATTGTCCGTAGATGCGTCATTGAGCATTTGCCGGGAACTATATGGCGGGAGAGTAGTCTGTCAAGGGAACTGGCCCAACTCCTTGGGTGGACCTGGGTTAACGCGGGCGGGTGGATGGGTGCTGACGGTCAGGTTCCGCCCGGCGGCCGTGCGACGGGCATCGAGGGCATCCAGTTGGCCAATGATTTCGCGGCGGAGAATTTGGGGGCGAATCGAGGGGAGGAAACCGCCAGCGGCGAAGGCATCGGGTTGCTGGCTTTTCTCGAGGTAGGTGGCCAGCACCGAATGGTAATCGTCCACGAGGGGCACGAGGATCGCGGGCAGGTTAGGCCGGAGGGCCTGGAGGAGGTTGGCCTTGGCGATCAGGAGGTTTCGCTGGTGGGCGAAGTCCCATTGGCCGATGACGGTTTGGAGGGGCAGGTTGGTGGTGATGGGCGTTTGGTTAGTGCCATATCGGATGAGGACCGGCAGGCCGAGGATGTCGTCCAATTTGTGCAGGCTCTTGTCCGCAGGCCAGGCCAACGCGCTGTCGCGGCCGGTAAAGTCGGCGAGGCGAATCGCCCACCATTTTTCCACGTCGAGCAGCGATTGGAACTGCGGGGCGAAGGCGAGGAGGAAGGCGGTCTGCCAGTTGAGGTGATGGGGCAGATCGTCGAGCATGGCGGCGAGTCGGGCGCGACCGCCCGGGGTCCGCAGCAGGTCGGTGACGAACAACTGCGCCGAGGCCTGGTAGGTCGTCCAGCCGTCACCGGTCAACTGCGTCTGGGTCGGAAGACTCAGCTCGGTGAAGGTGAGGGCAGCGTGAGTATGAAGCCAGTCACGGGCCTCGGCCAGCGAATCAGGCCGGATGCGCCGGAAGACAAAATCCGTCCGGGGTCGGAGCACCAGGTCCGTTTGGGCGGAACGCAGCAGGTGGAGAGTCAAGCCCTCGAGCAACCAGGGAGGCAGTTCCGCTGATTGACCGCCGGCGTGGCGGTTGGCGATCTCCAGGAGCAACACTTGCACGAGGGCGCGGGCTGTGGTTTGCGGATCCATCTGGTCGGCCAGGTCCAGATGATACTGCCAGCCGCGCGGCTGATAAAGGGAAGTGAGCCAGGCCGGGATTTGAGCAGAGGCCGCGGGATGCAAGTCGATGTAAACTCTGCCCTGCCACCGGTCCGGCAGGTCGAGGGCCTGGAGCAATCGGAGCTTGATCCGTTCCGCCGTGACCGCCAGGAGATCGGGGTCCAGGTTCACCCGG
>JAGWYX010000791.1 GCA_018969165.1 Verrucomicrobiota bacterium | reverse complement strand
CTCATCCTGCTGATTCCCTACGTGGACCGCATGGTGAAGGTGGACCTGCGCGTCATCACCATTGACGTGCCCAAGCAGGAGGCCATGACCCGTGACAACGTCCCGGTCACCGTGGACGCGGTGGTGTACTTCCGCGTGGTCGATCCTTCGGCCTCGGTGGTCAAGGTCGAGGATTTCCTGAAGGCCAGCTCGCTGATCGCCCAGACCACGCTGCGGAGCGTCCTGGGTCAGGCCGAGTTGGACGAGTTGTTGGCGCACCGGGAGAAGATCAACCAGATACTCCAGGAGATCATCGACCGGCACACGGACCCGTGGGGCGTGAAAGTGACGGCGGTGGAGGTCAAGGACGTCGTGCTGCCCGAAAGCATGAAGCGGGCGATGGCCCGGCAGGCTGAAAGCGAGCGGGAACGCCGCGCCAAGATCATCAACTCGGAGGGCGAATTCCAGGCCGCCGAGAAGCTGGTGCAGGCGGCGGGGATGATCAGTTCGCAGCCCATTGCGCTGCAATTGCGCTTCCTGCAGACCATACGCGAAATCTCCAGCGAGCATAACACCACCACCTTCGTGCCGGTGCCGATCGATCTGTTTGCGCCATTTCTCAAGCGCGGGACGGACGACGGCGGGCGAAGATAGCGGGGGGTCCGCCGTTGGGTTTTGATCGCCGAGCGTTGGAGCCGGAGAACCGATGACCGCCGACACCAAAACCGCCCTGGCCCTGGCCGGCCTGGCCTTGGCGTTTGTCGCCCTTCGCTCCGCCTTCCTGGAGCAACTCTGGGGGCGTCCGGCCGCCCTGGCGCCGGTGCCCCTGGCCGACCCGGCCTTCACCAACACCGCGCCGGTCCGGACCACGCTGGCGGATTTGCTGGCCAAAGGGGCCGACACTTCCGACTACGACTGCTACACCTGCCATGAAGCCGGCAAGGCGATCACCTTGCGGTTCGACACCAACAACGCCGTAATCCTGCCGAAGGAACACGCCGACCTCCGCATCCGGCACGGACGGAACGACCGCAACGACAACTGCTATAACTGCCACGATCCCGCCAAGCTGGACCAGTTGCTGCGACGGGATGGCGGCAAGCTCAAGCTGCAGGACAGCACCCCGCTGTGCGCCGGTTGTCACGGGCCGACTTACCGGGATTGGGAGATCGGCATCCATGGGCGCGTCAGCGGGTATTGGGACCGTCGGGCTGGCCAGGCGTCCCGGTTGGCCTGCGTCTCGTGCCACGATCCGCACGCCCCGTTCTTCGCGCCGTTGAAACCGGCGCCGGGCCCGCATCTGCTCCACCCGCCGCTGCTGGCCGCTGGACCGCACCCGGCAAATGACTGAGATGGCTGACCCCGGACAGCGCCCGCGGTTCACCCCCGTTGCTCCCGACGTGGCCGCGGGGGGCGCCCTGACGCGCCGGAATTTTCTGCGGGCCTCGGCGGCGGTTGCCGCCGGGGTCGCCGGCGTGGCGGCGATTCTCCCGGTGCTGCGCGAGCTGAAGGATTTCACGACCGCCCAGCAGTTCCTGCAAAAGCATTACAAGGAGCTGACGCCCGAGGAGATGGAGCGGGTGCTCGAACGCATCGCGCGCGAAGTCGAGCGCCAGTACGGCGTGCGGCCCCACGTCCGCGACCTCAAGCCGTTGGACGGTGTCGAGTTTGTCTATGCGCTGAACCTGACCCGCTGCGTTGGTTGCCGGCGGTGCGTGCATGCCTGCGTGGCCGAGAACAACCAGTCGCGGACCCCGGAGCTTCAATATATCCGCGTCCTGAAGATGCCCAATGGTACGTTCGACCTGGAGCGGAGCGATCCGAATTACGCCCCGGCGTCCGTGCCCGAGGAAGGCTTTTTCTACATGCCGGTGCAATGCCATCAGTGCAAGAATCCACCGTGCGTCAAGGTCTGCCCGGTCAAGGCCACCTGGAAGGAGGACGACGGGATTGTGGTGATTGATTATGACTGGTGCATTGGCTGCCGGTATTGTGAAGCGGCTTGTCCCTACTGGGCGCGGCGGTTCAACTTCGCCACGCCGTCCATCCCCAAAGAGCGGATCAACCCGGACATGGCCTACCTGGGCAACCGTCCGCGGCCGCGGGGGGTGATGGAGAAATGCCATTTCTGCATCCAGCGCACGCGAGTGGGGCGCTACCCGGCGTGCCTGGAGGTGTGCCCGACGGGCTCGCGCAAGTTCGGCAACGCGCTGGACCCGCGGAGCGAAGTGGGCTACATCCTGCGGAACAAACGCGTGTTCGTGCTCAAGGAAGAGGTGGGGACCCTGCCGCGGTTCTTTTACTACTTTGACATATGAGGGCGACGGCCAGAGGTTACCTGATATTCCTGTACCGTTCGGGCCGGATCGCGTTCGAGGGCGATTGGCGCTACTACGCGTGGATGGGGCTGCTGACCTGCTTTTGCCTGCTTGGCCTCAATGCCTATGCCAAGCAATTCGCGCACGGCCTGGTGATCACAGGGATGAGCGACCAGGTTTCCTGGGGTGTCTATATCGCCAACTTCACCTTTCTGGTCGGCGTCGCGGCGGCGGCGGTCATGCTGGTGATCCCGGTCTATATCTACAAGAACGAGGAACTGCAGGACCTGGTCATCTTCGGCGAGTTGCTGGCCGTGGCGGCCATCCTCATGTGCCTGGCCTTTGTCACCGTCGATCTCGGCCGCCCGGACCGCTTCTGGCACCTGATCCCGGGGATCGGAAAAT
>JAGWYX010000790.1 GCA_018969165.1 Verrucomicrobiota bacterium | reverse complement strand
CGATTCCGCGCTCCGCCGCGACGTGGAAGGATTGCTCCGGGCCCACGATGAGGCCGGCGACTTTTTGGTCGGCCGCGCCGACTGCAAGGCGGCCGCCGGTGCGCCCAACACCGGCGCTGTCCGCCAGCGCACCACGGCGGTGGATGCGGCCGCGTATGCCGCGGCATTTCTGCGCGAGGCTAAAGCAGACGCCGAAGGCCTGCTTCCGGGCTATCTAGCGGATTTGCCGGAAGCGATCGGGCCGGAGACCCGGGAACGGATCGAGGCCGGTCTGCGGATTCGACAACTGCTGGCCCAGACCGCGCCGCCACCCGTCGGGGAGGAGGAACGGTTGCCGCACCTGCCTGGATTCCGCCTGGAGCGCAAGCTTGGTGCCGGCAGCCTCGGCGTGGTTTACGTGGCGAACGACGAGAAGCTCAACCGTCGCGTTGCGATCAAGATATTGCGTAGGCCGGCCGATGGCGCCGTCCGGCTCCGGGTGTTGGCGGAAGCGCGCAAGGCCGCCGCGCTGGGCGACCCGGCTGTCGTGACGATCTTTTCGGTCCTCGACGACGCCGAGCCGCCAGCCATTGTGATGGAATTGGTCGAGGGCTTTCCCTTGGACCGGTTCGCCGCCCGGCTCAGTTTTGAGCAAAAGGCGCGGCTGCTCCGCGAAGTGGCGCGCGGGCTGTCGGTGGCTCACGAGCGCGGCGTCATCCACCGCGATCTGAAACCGGACAATGTCATCGTCGGCCCCGAACTGCGCCCGCGGATTCTGGATTTCGGCCTGGCGATTTCCCTGGACGAAGCGGCTCGAGCGGGTGGCGGTTTTGCCGGCACGCCGCTCTACGCTTCGCCGGAACAGGTGCGCGGCCGGCCGCTCACACCGGCATCTGACGTCTTTTCTTTCGGGAGCCTGATGTTCAAGGTGCTGACGGGGCGGCCGCCGTTCGCCGGGGAAAACGCCGGCCAGGTGCTGGAGGCGATTGCCACCACGGCGCCGCCGTTCCTGCGGGAAGTAGCGGTGGGTGTGCCGGAGGATTTGCAGGCGATTTGCCTGGCTTGCCTGGCTTGGGCCCCGGCCGACCGACCGACCGCGGCGGAAGTCACACTCGAATTGGGACGTTTTCTCATGGGCGAGCCCGTGCGGCTCAAGCCCAGACTCTACGATGATCTGCTCCGGCGCAGCCTCACCGAGTATTCGGGCCAGGCCAGTGCCTGGGCCAGCCAGAGCATCATTTCGCGCGAGGAACGCGACGCCCTGGAAAGCGTCCATCGGCGCTTGTTGGCGGCCGACGACCATTGGATCATTGCTGCGCGGCGCATCACGCCCTTGCAGACGATCTTTTCGGGGGCAACCTGGCTGGCGGTGGTGGCCACGGTGTTGACGGTCTGGATGCTGCGGGAGGATTTAGGCGCCCCGTGGCGCTGGCTGCTGCCAACCTATTTCACTTCCATGCTCTTGTTGGGAGGCTATGCCGCGCGCCGCGAAGGTGAACCTTTGGCGGCGGCCACCTTCCTGGCCGGCGCCGCTTTGGCCATCGCCCCCTGCACGTTGGCGCTGTTGGCCGAGTCCCATCTCTTTGCGGTGCCGCCGCCCCAGGTCAAACAACTTTTCACCGGAACGTTTTCGAACCAGCAGGTGTTGGTCGCTGCCTGCACCGCCTTGGCGGTCTCCGGTTTCGCCCTGGGCCGGCTGCAGATGACGGGGTTCGCCTGGACCACGGCGACGCTGGGCGTGGGCAGTTACCTGGGGCTCCTGCTGGTATTCAACTGGCTCGACCAGCGCCCGGAAATCCAGGCGCTTTGGTGTCTGCCGCTGACGGCGATGGAGGGGGCGGCTTTGGCCCTGGAGCGCCGAGGGCGAGTGCGCTGGACGCTCCCGTTTCACCTGGTGTCGTTGCTGGCGCTGGTGATCGGTCTGGATGTGATCGCGTTAAACGGGCCCACGCTGAAGCTGCTGGGAATTGACGGCGCGCGCTGGCCGTATTTCGATCCGGAGCGGCTGGAGGCCTTTTCGGTGGTGTTAAACGGGCTGCTCTTCCTCGGCCTGATGCTGCTGACGGAACGTTCGTCCAGCCTGGATTTGCGCCGCACGAGCAAGTTGCTGGAAGTACTGGCCCTGGTCCACACCCTCAGCGCGCTGTTCGTCAACGCGATGGCCCATCGAGACGCGGCCTACGACCGTCTGGACGTGGGATGGTATCTGTTGGCAGCGGCACTATTCATGGTGCTCGCCCCGTTTCGTTCCCGCTGGCGGTTGTTGGTCGGCGGACTGGCGGGTTGCGGCCTGGGAAGCTATCTCCTGGTGGACCTGGGGATCGTGAACCGCAAGCCGTTTATCATCGGCCTGGGATTCGCGGGATTGACGATTGCTCTCGGCACACTGGCGTACGTGCGGCGGCGGGCGCAACCGGCGAGGCGCTGACCCGAGTTTGGGCCTTGAAGCTTTTGCCTTCAGGCCCCAGCCTATCAACCGTCGAGGCCGCGCTTGATCTCGCGGTAGAGCCAGGCGCGCGCGTAGGCCCAGTGCCGCTTGGCCGTGGGTGTGGAAAAGCCCAGGACCTTGGCGGCCTCCTCGAGGGTCAGGCCCACAAAAAAACGCAGCTTCACCAGTTCGGCCTTGACGGGATCGTGGGCCGCCAGTCGCTGCAGCGCCTCGTGCAACGCGAGGAGTTGATCCTCATCCATGGCCGACGCCAACTCGAGACGGTTGAGATCCAGCGGGACGT
>JAGWYX010000789.1 GCA_018969165.1 Verrucomicrobiota bacterium | reverse complement strand
ACTGATCCGGCAGTTTCAACTGCGCCAGGAGGATGTGGCGGCCAAGGTCGGCCGCAGCCGCGTGGCGGTGGCGAACGCGCTGCGCCTGCTCCGCCTGCCGCCCCAGATCCAAGCCTGGTTGCGCGATGGCAAGTTGTCGGCCGGCCATGCCAAGGCAATCCTGGGCCTGAGCGACGCGGCGGCGCAACTCCGGGCGGCCAGCCGCGTCATCCAGGACGGGTGGAGCGTGCGGCAGATCGAGGAATTCGTGACGCGACAACCCGAGGGCGAGGCCGCCGCGGCCACCCACCCTCGAGCCGGCGCCGGTGCGGGAGGGGCCCGCAGCCCGCACGTGGCTGACCTGGAGTCCAGGCTCCAGGAGCGCTTCGGTACCCGGGTCCAGGTCCGCTATCGCCAGGGCAAGGGAGCGGTGGAAATCCGCTTCTTCAATGACGATGATCTGGAGCGGATCCTGCAGATCGTCGGTGTAAAAATTGATTGAGTCGGCGCGGCCGGTGCCGTAGGAGTTTCCCCTTTGTCGTGTAATATTGAGTATGATGACGAACGCCGTTGAACTGCGCGAACAGTGCGCGCAAAAACTCCTGGACGCCGCTGGCCAGCCGGACGGCCACACTGCCTTTGTCGGGCTGGATGGGTTTGTGGATGAAATTGTGCACGTGGTGGACCAGCGGGAGAATGCCGAAACGTTCCAACGTATCCTCTCGATCGCCAAGTTCGCCGAACGGATTGCCGCCGCGGCCGGCAAGAGCACCAACATCGAGCTGGTCAACCAGCGAACCAAGCTGGGCGGCAATGGGCCGATCCTGGCCAATGCCCTGGCGCGATTCGGCATCCGGGTCACCTACCTGGGCGCGCTGGGCTATCCGGCGCTCCATCCCGTTTTCCAGGAACTCGCCTCCCAGGCGGACGTCCACTCGATCGCCGAGGCCTGTCACACCGACGCGCTCGAGTTCGATGACGGCAAACTGCTGTTTGGCAAATCCAGCCCGCTCAACCAGGTCACCTGGGCCAACATTCAAGCCCGGTTCGGGCGCGACCGGTTCGCCGGCCATTTCGGCGCCGCCGACCTCGTCGGCTTTGTCAACTGGACGATGGTCCCCTACATGAGCGACCTCTGGGAAGCGCTCCAACGCGAACTCTGCCCGCCCTTGACCGGCCGTCGCCGCTGGATGTTCTTTGACCTGGCTGACCCGGCCAAACGCTCGGCTGGGGACTTGCGCCGCGCCTTGGACCTGATCAGCGGTTTCCAAAAGTATTTCGAGGTCATCCTCGGCCTCAATGAACGCGAGGCGTTGGCCATTGGCGAGGCGCTGGGGGTCGCCGCGCCTACGTCGTCCGCCGACGGCCTGGCCTCCTTGGCCCGGGGTATCCACGGCCGGCTGGCCATCAGCACGGTCGTCATCCATCCCGTCGCTTGCGCGTTGGCCTGCACTTGCGGCACCGTCAGTGTGGTCGATGGCCCCTTCTGCCCTCGGCCGCTCATCAGCACTGGCGCCGGCGACCATTTCAATGCCGGCTTCTGCCTCGGTAAATTGCTCGGGTTCGACAACCCACTGAGCCTGCTGACCGGGGTGACGACCAGCGGTTTCTACGTCCGTACGGCGCACAGTCCGTCGGTCGCGGATTTGGCGGCGATGCTCCGGAATTGGCCCGCCCGATGATATTGCCGATCGTCAAATACGGTCACCCGGCGCTCCGGCAACGCGGGGCGCGCATCGAGACGATCACCCCCCAGATCACCCAATTGATTGCCGACATGTTCGAGACCATGTACGACAGTCACGGCCTGGGCTTGGCGGCGCAACAGGTCGGACAGTCGCTCCAGTTGACCATCCTCGATGTGCGGGGCGTCAAGAACCGGCCCTCGACGCTGGAGGTGAATGGGCAGCCGGCCGACGTGGAGGGGCGCATGCCCTTGGTCCTGATCAACCCGGAACTGGAACCGATCGCCGAGTCGGTCGAAGGCACCGAGGGCTGCCTGAGTTTTCCGGAGATATTCGCGGACATCTCGCGCCCCGAGGCCATCGAGGTGCGGGCGCTCAACGAACAGGGGCAGCCGGTGGTGTTTCGCTGCGGCGGATTGCTCGCCCGCGCCATCCAGCACGAGAAGGACCATTTACAAGGCATCCTGTTCATCGACCGGATGCCGAAGGAGACTCGCCGCGAATTGCAGCCTCAACTGGACGAGTTGCAGGCCGCCACCAAGGCGGCGCTCAAGGCGGAATGACCGGAGTTGGAATAAACTCAAGAACGTTGTCGCCATCGAGGTCAAAGGTGGAACTGACAAATCCAACATTTGGAACCGTCTCGGCGAGGCCGAGAAGAGCCATCAGTCAGCCAAGCAAAGAGGCTTTGTTGAGTTCTGGACCATTTACAATGTGCCCAATCTCGACCTGGCCAAGGCTCGAGAGAAATCGCCCACCACAAACCGTTTCTACAGCCTGAGCCAATTGTGTGCGGAGGATACAGAAGCATTCGCCGATTTCCGCGACCGCTTGGTCTCGTTGGTTGGGATTGCGGCGCGATCGGGCTGAATGGAAGGCGAGTCCGCAACGGCTCGGTCGCGACCTCCGCCAGGCTTGTGCTGAGGCGCCGACTCATGTAGGTTGAGCCGGTAGCCGCGGCGTCAGCGAGTTTCGCCGGGAGAATCCCGCGGGGGGCGCGCGATGAGAATTGCGTGCTGGCGGTGAGCCACCGTTGGTTGAAGCCCCCGAGTCT
>JAGWYX010000788.1 GCA_018969165.1 Verrucomicrobiota bacterium | reverse complement strand
CGAGCCTTGACGCGGTATCACCGAAGAACCAGGGGGAGGTGGTGCCGGCGCGACAGGCGAATTCCCATTCCGCCTCGGTTGGCAAACGATAGCCGTTGGCCGCGAAGTTGCATTTCCACGTTTGCAAATCGTAACACGGCTGGAGGCCCTCGAGTTCGGAGCGCCGGTTGCAGAAGCGCACCGCGTCGGACCAGCGGACCTGCTCGACCGGGTTTTTGTCTGCCTTCCAGCGCGAGGGGTTGTTGCCGATGGCCTTTTGATAGGCCTCCTGCGTGACCAGGTAATTGTCCATGTAAAACGAGCTGACCTCGACCGGATGCGGCGGGGCATCGATTTGGTCTTTGTCACCCATGATGAAGCGGCCGCCGGTAATCAGGACCATCCTGGTTGCAGGGCGGGCAGGCGTCGGAGGGGCGGGTGCGGAGGGGGCCGTCGGCGTTGGCGCCGGAGCGGGCGATTCGGTTTTCTCGGGCCGGCGCCCGCATCCGCTGGCGAGCGTCGCGATCAGCAAGGCCACCTGCGCCGTCCGAGTGAAATCGTTCATGGCTGGGTCAGGTGGCCGTTCTAATAATCCGGCCAGATTTCGTAACCGTCGGGATGACGCAAGCACTGTCGGCAACGGTCCCGGATTTCCCGGGCGACCGGCACGGCCTCCGGCAATTCGACGCAGCCGTAGCTGGCCTCTTGGAAGAGCTTGCGGGTGATGCAATGGCAGGAGGCCAGGACGTAATCCTGGGCGCCGCCCATGGCGCGCCAGGCCTCGCCCAGGTCCAGGTAGGCCTTCAGGTTGGCCGCATCCTGGCGGCCAGTAAGCGCCAGCGTCTGTCGAGCCAGGTCGTCGGCGTAGTCGAGCGACTTCATGTTTTGCTTTTGCACGTTGAACTCCTGCGGGATTTGGGCGACCGTGCGTTCGAGGCCGGCCAGGTAGGTCTGCAAGGCAGGCGATTTGGCCGCCTGCGCCTGCAGATAGGAGGTCATGGCGCCGGCGAAGCGGAGGTATTCATTGATCCGCTCGACGTGGTGCCGGACGAAATAGAGCATGTCATCGACGGCGCCGGCGACATAGTCTCGCTGGTCGAATTCGCGGCTCGCCTCGAACACGGCCTGAATGGCTTCGGTGCAACCGCACGTGCAGGCGCGTCGCACGCCGACCGCGCCGCGCCGGTGATGGGTACGCAATTCGCGGCCCTCCGGATCGAGGATCGCATCGGCGAGGTCCATGCCCAGCGTGGTCCGCAGCACGTCCACCGGTGTCGTGAGGGACGGGGGCGTGTCCTGGCCTTCCTCGAAATAGATGATCGATTGGCCGGTGGGCGGCACCTTTTTGCTCAGGTGAAAGCAGGTCTTCTCGCCGTCAAACCAGACCGGGTAGGTGTAACTGCCCGACACACCCCGCCAGACCTGGCCTTTGGCAGCGCGGAAGGTGAACGTGGTGGGGATGCTGTCTTCGGCGAGCTCAGTCTTCCAGCGCGCCGCGAACGGCCGCCGCCAATTGCTGACTGTGTCTTTCTCGAGGTAGGCCGCACTGAGGTTCTCCTCGTGCCAGAGGCCCGGCGCCGACAGCACCGCCAGATAAACCGCGCGACCATCGCTATCGAAATCCACCGATTCGATCTGGCGCCTGCCCGCCTGCGGCTGGGCTAGCTGGAGCCGCACCCGTTGGCCACCCTTCGGCCAGGTCATCACCAGCATGCCGTTTTCCCCCGAGAGCAGGCCGAGCAAGAAGTCATCGGCCGGCAGACTCAGCGTCCGCGCCGTTGGATAGTCCGCGGCATTGAGCAGCAGGTCGTCACCGATGAAACTCGGCGCAATCGCCTGGGCGATTGGGCTCGAGACGCGGATTCCTTTCAAGGCCGGACCGGGTTTGATTTCGACGATCATGTCCTTTCCCAATGCAAGCGTGGCCGAGAGGTGGGGAGTCCCCTGGGGGGAGAAGAAGACCTCCAGCACGACCTCGTCTCCCACGTTTCGCACGACCTCGCAATGGTCGATCGCCAGGGGGACGGAGCGGTCCTCGAGTGGTGCGAAGGAGACGACAAGCGGGTTCAGTGCCGGAGCGGCCAGTGGGCCGTTTGGTTGCGCTGACGCGGTCTTGGGATAGAGCACGACTTGGCCTTTGGTGGACCAGCAAACCGCCGTCAATCGCGCGTTCTCCACCACGGCGTCGCCGTGAAATGCGTAGGGCCGACCATAGTAGCCCGGGTCGGAGGCGGACTTGAGGGGGTTGGTTTCGAGGACGAAAGGGTTCTCCGGCACCGGCCGCCAGGTCGTGCGAAGGTCCAAATGCACGGCGTCAACAAATGGTGTCGAGCTGTCCCACAGCACGACGTTCGTGGCGGATTGCGCGCGGAAGCCGGCCGTGAGCAGGGCCAGGCCGGCGATCAGGCTCGATAACCTGATCGTGCTGGACAGCCGGACCAGAGCGCGTCGCAAGCCGCGGCCTGCAGATCGCGGTCGGTGGCCGCGGATCGAGGATGACCCGCGGTCCGATTCCTGGAGAGCCGAGTCATTCAAGATTCTCGATGGACACTTCATAGCATTAGCATTTAATGCGGCATGATAGCGGTGCCTAACCGTTGCGGACTTCGAGCGGCATCCAGTGCGCGCGGAGGAAATCCGCGGGAGGAACGCGGGGATTGTAGCCAGCGGCGCTGGTGAAGCAAGTATTGTCCGACAATTGCCGGCGCCGCTCTCCGCTGTGCGCGCCTGGTTTCGAGGGT
>JAGWYX010000787.1 GCA_018969165.1 Verrucomicrobiota bacterium | reverse complement strand
GCGGTTGACGCGGCGGAGATGGCCCGTCAAACTCGGCCGGTTGCCGCAAGGCACAGAATCCTTGAACCCTGAAACTCCGTGCAACCAGATCAAGTTTTGCGTCCATACAATCGTTTGCGACCGAGGTTTCGTGGAATCTATAAGCCCCGTGCGCCGAGGGAAAGGACGATCGAAGATGAATGACAAAGGCGACATGCGGTCGGCGGCGCCACCCGCCAGCCGGTACGCAATGCTGACCTTCGGCAGCAGCGCGGAGCTGGCGGAAACGGCGGCCCGCCGCTGGTTGGACGAATTGGCGGCCCGCAAGGCGACGGCGGGGTATTGCGCGGCGGTGTCGGGCGGGCGGATCGCCAAGACCTTCTTCAACGAGATCGCCCGCCAAGCCCAGGCGCGCCCGCGACTGCTGGCGCCGGTGCACTTCTTTTGGGCCGACGAACGGTGTGTGCCGCCGGCCGACTCAGAGAGCAATTATGGATTGGCGCACACGCATTTGCTGGCGCCGCTGGGAATCGCGGCTGCCCGGGTGCACCGGGTGCGCGGCGAGACCGCGCCAGGCGTGGCCGCCGATGAGGCGGAGGCCGAACTGCGTCGCGTGGCGTCGCTGAACTCAGTCGGGGTCCCGGTGCTGGACATGATCTTCCTGGGCATGGGCGAGGACGGCCATGTGGCGTCGCTGTTTCCGGGCCCACCGACCCAGGTGCCATCCCCCGGCCGGATTTACTACCCGGTGACGGCGAGCAAACCGCCCCCGGAACGGATTACGCTCGGTCTGGCGACAATCCTGGCGGCGCGGGCGGTGTGGGTGATGGTGTCGGGACCCGGCAAGGAGCGGGCGCTGCGGGAATCGCTGCGGCCGGACGGTCGGACCCCGCTGGCGCAGGTGTTGCGGGGGCGCACCAACACGATCGTGTTCACGGAAATCCGACTGGAGCGGGGGCCATCCGGGGTTGGATGAACGCCGCCCGGGAATCGCGCCGGGCGGGTCATGAGGTGCTTATTCGTGGGCGGGCTGGAGGTTGTCGGGCCGTTGTCCCTTGGTGGCGGACATGAACCCGAGGGTCAAGGCGCAGGGCTCGCCATTGACCAGGCTATAGACCAGGACTTTTTCCAGCACCGCGTTCGGCCGGGGGGCGGCACAGACCTTGACCATTTCCTCCAGGGTCTGGAAGGGAACAGTTTCCTCGGCGTAGTCGGGGGTATCCGTGCGGATAAAGACCGCCTGGCCGATGGCGTAGGCCGGTGTTTCCATGCGTCATGCCGCAAGCAGCGACCTTGGTTCTATAGCAGAACCGGCGGGGTGGAACAAGCGCAATTCAGGCGCCGGATTCGTCGTTGCGCATTAGCCGCCGGGCGCTTAATCTGGCGGGCCATGAAACACCAGCTCGATTTCGAGAAACCGATCCTGGAGTTGCAGCGCAAGCTGGAGGAGTTGAAGAATCATTCCAAGGCCCATGCGCTGGACATCCGGCTCGAAGAAGAGATTCGGCTGATCGAGCAGAAGATCGAGGAAACCCGCAAGCAGATTTACGCCGACCTGACCCCGTGGCAGCGGGTGCAACTGGCCCGGCATCCCAAGCGGCCCTTTGCGCTGGATTACATCGAACGGGCCTTTACCGGGTTCACCGAGCTGCACGGGGACCGGCTGTTCGGCGACGACCGCGCGGTGGTGGGCGGCTTTGCGCAATTGGGCGAGCAGCGGGTCGTGGTGATCAGCACGCAAAAAGGGCGCGACACCAAGGAGAATATCATGCGTAACTTCGGGTCGGCTCACCCGGAGGGCTACCGCAAGGCGCTACGGTTGATGCGGCTGGCCGACAAATTCGGGCTGCCGATCCTGACCTTGATCGACACGGCGGGGGCTTATCCGGGCATCGGCGCCGAGGAACGGCACATTGCCGAGGCCATCGCGGTGAACCTGCGCGAGATGATGCTGCTCGAGGTGCCGGTCATCGCCACGGTCATCGGCGAAGGCGGCTCCGGCGGCGCCCTGGGCATTGGCGTGGCCGACCGGGTCCTGATTCTCGAGAACGCCTATTACTCGGTCATCAGCCCCGAAGGCTGCGCCGCGATCCTGTGGAAGGACCGCTCGGCGGCAGCCAAGGCCGCGGCGGCGTTGAAGATCACCGCCAAGGATTTGCTGGACCTGGGCCTGGTGGACGAGATTGTGCCGGAGCCGCTCGGGGGCGCCCACAATGACGCGGCGGTGGCGGCGGCGACCTTGCAGCAACATTGGTTACGACACCTGGCCGCCCTGCAGGCCATTCCCACCACCGAACGACTGCGCCAGCGCTATGCGAAGTACCGGGCTTACGGCCATTTCCTGGAGAAACCGCCCGCCGAAACCCAACCGGCCACCGCCTGAGCCCAGGGGCGGCCGTCCCCAGACCGGTCCTCACGCGGACCCGCTGCCGGTTGCCAGGTTCGCGTGGGAAGGGATTGGCAACGGCAACGGATTGACGTGCGCACCGGCCGGGTGATAACGCGTCTGCTGCGACAGCAAATCGAGCCATGCTCTACCCGCTCACCTTCCAGCCGATCCTCAAGGAACGAGTCTGGGGCGGACGCAACCTCGAGCGGCTCTATCACAAGCCTCTCCCGCCCGCGGTGCCGATCGGCGAGTCCTGGGAGATCAGCGATCGGCCCGACGCGATCAGCGTCATCGCCAACGGACCGCTGGCGGGTCGCGACCTTCATTGGCTGATGAGCGAGCACGGCGCCGAACTGCTCG
>JAGWYX010000786.1 GCA_018969165.1 Verrucomicrobiota bacterium | reverse complement strand
AGGCAATAGCCCAAGCGCAGCGCGTCGGTGGCGTGGACCGCGATGCTGCCGGCGCCGTTGGCGTGCGGCAACGTGAAACCGCCGCGATGCAGGCAATAGCCCCACGCGCCCCAGCCCATCGGCTGGGCCAGCCGCTCGTCGATGTAGCGGTCCAGCTCCATCCCGGTGACGTGCCGCAGCACGATCGAGGCGATGTGCGGTTCGGGTGACGAATAAGAATACCCGGCGCCGGCATTGGTCCACATCGCGGTCCGAATCGAGGAAATGTCCAGGTCGCGAAAGTTCTGGCCGGGCCGCGCCGGCAACCGAAAGGCCCGGCCCATGACGACGGCGGCGGGTGCCTGGCCTTCGCCGTTGTAGCCGCCGGTCATGCAGAGCAGTTGACCGAGGGTGATGTCCGCCCGGCGGGGATCATCCAGCGGGAAGGCCTCGGGCAGGAATTTTTGGGTGAAGACCTTGGTGTCGAGGCCGTCGGGGATTCGATCGTGAAACTCGCGCAGCATGATGCCGCAGGCGATGCTGGTGTAGGCCTTGCCGGTCGAGGCCATGTCCGGATTCGCCAGGCGACTGGCGCGGCCGAAGTATCTTTCGAACACCAGGTAGCCGTGGCGCACCACGAGCAATCCGCCGTTTTGTGTGCAACGCCGGGTGAAATCCCAGGCGCGCTCCAGCTTCGGCAAATCCATGCCGGCCCACTCACGAACCTGGGCGGCCGTCGCGGCGGTGCGCCACCCACCCGCGCTGTCCGGTGGCGGGAAATAGTCCTGCGCGGCCGCCGAGGCGCCTGCGGAAAAACAGAAGGCGAAAACTGCGCCAGCGGACGCGGCGTGGACGGCGCGGCGCGCCGCCCCTACCCTGCAGGAATAGGCGCGATGACTCATACAGGCAGAGCGCCTGGGGCGCTCTTCGCCGGCTGGATCAGCTCGATTTCGTAACCTTCCGGGGCGTCGATGAAGGCGAAGCCGCCACCGCGGTCGTTCAGGGTCGGGCCGTCGGAATATTTCAGGCCGAGCTTGGCGAGGTGTAGGCCGAATTCCTCGAGGCTGTCCACCTCGAAGGCGAGATGCGTCAGGTCCGGTTGCACCTGGACGGGGCCGCTGGAGGGGTAGTAACAGATTTCGATCAGCTCCTCACTCTGGGGGGCCTTGAGGAAGACCAGTTCCGAGCCGCGCGGGGACTTGTGCCGGCGCGTTTCCTGGAGACCGAGGACGTCGCGGTAGAATTGCACGGTGCGCGCCAGATCGTTGACGCGGTAACGGGTGTGGTGGAGCTTGTTCACTTTGGTCATGGCCCCAGCATAGCGCCCGCCGTGCAAAGTTCAATTGAACTTGCGGCCGCCCGGCCGTCCGGTTTACGTATCCGCCGTGATGCTTCGCACGCCATGGTTGCACCTCCTATTGCTCGGCTGGCTCAGCGGAGCGGTGGCCGCTCGAGGCCAAATCGACCCGGAGACGCGCCGGTTGATCGAGGTGGGGTACAATCAGCCGATGGAAGGGATCGCGCCCCTGGCGGCGTATGCCTTCTATTATCAGAACCAGCCGGGGTTTCTGCAGACCAACCTGACCCTGCGCCTGGCGGTCGCGCCGATCTATCTCGATTCGGAACTGGGCATCGCGCAGGCGCTGGGCCCAAACACGGACCTGGGGATTGGCGTTTCGGGCGGCGGGTTCGCCGACAGTTACTGGGAAATCCGGCAGGGGGCTTTTCGACGGGATGAGTCCTTCGTCGGCCACGGCGGCGAGTTGGCGGTGGCCATTTATCATCGGTTCAATCCGGACAGCCTGATCCCGCTCTACGGCGTGGTGCGCAATGCGCTCCATTACTCGCTTTACGAACGAGACGATCACACCGCGGCGAACTTCGCGCTGCCGGACGACCAATACACCTATCACCTCCGGACCGGCCTGCGCTGGGGCGGGATGGAGCCGATGTTGCAGCCGTCCCTGGCCATGGAAATGTCCGCCTGGTACGAGGGCCAGTTCCGCACCGACGCCGGGCCGTTCGGTTTCGACGGGGACCGCGTGGTCGAGCCGACCTCGCATATGTTCTGGGGCCGGGCGCTGCTGGCCTACACCTTCACCAACACCCTGCAGAGTTTCCAGGTAAGCGTGATCGCCGGCACCAGTATCGACGCCGATCGCCTGAGCGCATATCGGCTGGGGGGGATGCTGCCGCTGGCCGCCGAGTTCCCGCTGGGATTGCCCGGCTATTTCACCCAGGAATTCTCCGCCCGCCAGTTCGCCCTCTGGAGCGGCCAATACTCGGTCGCGCTGGATTACGCGAACCATTGGAACGCGACCGTCTTCGCGAGCACCGCCTGGATCGATTACCTCCCCGGGTTCGAGCAGCCGGGCCGCTGGAACTCGGGGGTCGGCGGCGGGATCACCTGGCGCTCCACCTCGCAGACCTGGCAGGTGATGCTCGCCTATGCCCGCGGGCTGGACGCCATCCGCAGCAGCGGCCGTGGCGCCAATACCGTCAGCCTGCTTTGCCAGATCGATCTCGAGGCGCGCCACCGGTATCAGACCTCGTCGTTCGAACCGCGGGTCAGCCCGGATAAACTGCGCGGATTGGACTGGCTGCTGGGGCGGTGAGGCGGGAGGTGGATGCTGGAGACAGGATACTGGTTGCGGGATCATGGGGCGCTCACGTTTCAAGCTGGTCCAATCCCCGTGACTCTGGCATGTTGCCGCCGGCACCTGCAAATCGAGCCTGTATGAAATCGACGCACG
>JAGWYX010000785.1 GCA_018969165.1 Verrucomicrobiota bacterium | reverse complement strand
GGAGTTGAGCGTCCTTTTGCCGTGCCCGCCGGCTTGGCCAGGGTTTTCCACTCAACATTATTGACAGGGGCTTTCAGTTTCTCGGTTGCTGCCGGGAATGAAAACTCTACTGCCTCCCTGTCGGTTTCGTATTCCTCCGGGACCTCAGTCTCGTTACCGCAAGTTGCCGGTTGTTGGATCGCTGTTGGACGACGTGGTGATCTGGCTCAGTCACCACGGTTACACCCAGTTGACGATCCGCAATCATATCAAGGGCCTCACTCGTCTGATCCGTTGTCTGCAACGCCGGCATGGACCGCACCTCAAAGGGTTGACGCAGTCGGATTTGAGTTCGGCGTATGATTGGTTCCGAAGGCGCGAACCTGGCGTCGCTGGTACGACGCGCGCGCTGGGAAGGTTCTTTCGGGAACGGCAGTTCATTCCAGAAGGCAAGACGCCACCGTTGCCGGCCTCCGAACGGGAGCTTGAGGATCACGGCACTTATCTGCGGGAGACGCGTGGCCTTACAGCCGCCACGATCCAAGGGCATCAGAGCCGGCTGCGGTTCTTCCTGCGCTTCCTTAAGTTCGATGAACGCGTCTCCGTCATCCGAACCCTGCGCATCGATCACATTGAGGCGTTCTTGCGCAAGGCTGCCAAGACCAACAACCGTTTCAGTCTTCAACACGTGGTGGCTTCGCTGCGAGGCTTTCTTCAGCGCAAACACGCGCACGGTGTGCTGAAGCGGCCGTTGCATCAGCACATTGACACGCCCCGGACTTACCGGCTGGAGCAATTGCCTCGGTCGCTGCCGTGGGAGCAAGTCGTGGCGTTGTTGCGCTCTATTGATCGTTCCCGTCCCGATGGGCTACGCGATTTCACGCTCCTCTATCTCGCCGCCCGCTACGGTTTGCGTAGCGGGGAGTTGGTGCGGCTGACCTTAGAGGACATCGATTGGCGAGCAGGGATCTTGCGGGTGCCGCAAAGCAAGACCAGGCAAACGCTCCAACTGCCGTTGACCCAGGAAGCAGGAGCCGTCCTGGCTCGTTATTTGAAGAACGGTCGTCCCAAGAGCGAACATCGTCAGTTGTTCCTTCGCCGCCGGGCACCAGCAGGTTCGCTGGCCCACACCGCGGTGCATGACATCCTGGAGTATCGGATTCGTCGCAGCGGTCTGGAACTGCCGGTCCAGGGAACTCACGTGCTGCGCCATTCGTTCGCGGTTCACCTGCTGCGTCGCGGCGTGCCCATCCGCCAGATCGGTGAGGCGCTCGGTCATCGGGATTGCCAGAGCACCGCGGTCTATCTCCGGTTGGCCGTGGACGACTTGCGCACCGTGGGACTGCCCGTGCCCAGTTCGGGCAAGCCGGCATCTCTGAACCCAGCGGGTTGGAAGCAGAAGCTGCCCAAAGTGCGAACGGAAAAACGGCGACCTCGCCTGACCCGATCTGGTTTTGGCAGCGGTCTGGCCGCGTCGCTTCGCAATTACCTGGCGATCCGACGGGCGTTGGGGCGGCGCTTTGTCCTGGAGGAAAACATTCTTCGGGGTTGGGACGATTTTCTCCAGTACCAGTTCCGCCGGGATCGCGAGGTTCACGCCGAGATGTTTCACGCTTGGGCTCGAACCATGCCTCACCTGACGGCCAATGTTCGCCGCCAACATTTGCGGGTCGTGCGTAACTTTCTGCTCTTCCACGCTCGCAACCATCCAAAAACCTATCTGCCCGATCTGACGACGTTCCCCAAACCGTGCGCCTATCAGCAGCCGCGTCTGGTGTCGCCGGCGGAGATGGCTCGCGTGCTGGCCACTGCCAAAAGGTTGCCTCCTTCCCCCGCGAACCCCTTGCGTGCCCAGACCATCCATTTGGCATTGGCGTGTTTGTTTTGTTGCGGCTTGCGTCGCGGGGAACTGCTCCGTTTGCGACTGCGACATTTCCATGCCTCGGAGGAGGTCCTTCGCATCGAGGAAACCAAATTCCATAAGTCCCGGTTGGTTCCTCTGACTCCCTCCGTCGCCCAAGAACTGCGCCACTATGTCGAACTGCGGCGGCGTCGCCGCTTGCCCACGGATCCCGACAGTCCGCTGATCTGGAGCCGCAGGCGTCCGGCTCCGGCGGATGGTTACTGTGCTGAGGCGCTGGCCCATAACTGGCGACAGTTGTGTTTGGCTGTCGGAGTGGTGGATGGCCGGGGACGGCCGCCGCGGCTTCACGATCTGCGCCATAGCTTCGCCGTGGCGGCGTTGCACCGGTGGTATCGGCAAGGAGTCGATGTCCATACCAAACTTCCCCACTTGGCCACGTATCTCGGTCACGTTTGTCCGGTCTCCACCCACCACTATCTTCACCTGACTCCGGCCTTGCGGGAGGCCGCCAGCCAACGCTTTCACCGCTATGCTCTGGAGATTTTCGGCCACGGAGGTGGCAAGTGAAAAACAACTCAACCACCACCACGTTGGCAGCTGCGCTGCACGGCTTCTTCAGCGATTACCTGCCACGCCAACGCGCCTTGAGTCCGCACACGCTCCACAGTTACCGCGACAGCTTGAAATTGCTCTTGCGGTTTGTGGCCGGAAAGAAGGCTGATCCCAGCCAACTCATGATCGAGCAGTTGACGGTCGAACAACTCACATCCTTCCTGCAACACTTGGAAACCGGACGCAAGAATGCCACCAGTACGCGCAATGTGCGTTTGAGCGCCGTCCACAGCTTCATGCGTTACCTGGGCGCTGATCATCCCCAGCATCTGGCCCAA
>JAGWYX010000784.1 GCA_018969165.1 Verrucomicrobiota bacterium | reverse complement strand
GTCGATCTCGAGGCCGTCGGTGAAGCGGCCGCGCCGGGTGTAGTCGTCCCCGAGGATCTGCAAGGCATCGACGTATTGCGGATCGCGGCGGACCACGCCCTCGAGGAATTGGATTTCGAGGTCCAGGTCGCGCTGTTCCTGGCGCGTCAATTTTTTGCGTCGGCTGGATTGCTTTGGCATGCCGCTAATGGCAGCAGCCTGGAAATTATCCACCGGCAAGTCAAGTTTTCAGTCGGCTTGCGGCAGGAGGATCGATTCACCCTGCCTCTGGCCAGGGGGGACAGCGGGGAACCGTGCCCGGGCGCCGGCGGCGCCTGTAACCGTCTGGGGTCTGCGGGCGTCAAAGCAAGGGTACCCTGCTGCCCAATGGCGCAGGCGACCGGCGGCAAAGCGCCGTGGTGACCGGCGGCAGCCGGCCGGCCAGGCCCGTTTGCGGTGGCCGGCGACCCAGCAACCGAAACCATCAAACTAACTCATACACTCCATGAAAAGATACGTTCTGTTCGGAACACTGGCCCTGGTGGCCAGTTCGCTCATTGCCGCCGACTCCGATTCCAAGGACGAGGTGACCTCCGCCGCGAAGAAGTTGGCGGATCAAAGCAGCTACAGTTGGAAACAAACCATGGAGAATGCCAGCGGTCAGGGCTTTCGCGGGTCCACCGAAGGCAAGCTTGAGAAGGACGGCTACACCCTGCTGACCATGAGTCGAGGCGATAACAGCATCCAGGCCGTGCTCAAAGGCAGCCAGGGGGCGATCAAGACCGAGGACGGCTGGCAGTCCCTGGAGGAAGCCGCCTCCAACCAGCAAGGGCCGGGGCGATTCCTGGGCCGGATGCTGCGCAACTTCAAGGCCCCGGCTGTCCAGGCGCAGGACCTGGCGACCAAAGCCAAGGAACTCAAAAAGGACGGCGAGGCGTACGCCAGCGACCTGACCGAGGAAGGGGCCAAATCGCTGCTCACGTTCGGTGGGCGTCGCGGCGGCAATGGGCCCGAGATCAGCGGGGCCAAGGGGTCGGTGAAATTCTGGGTGAAGGACGGCGTGCTTTCCAAATACCAGACGCACGTCCAAGGCACGGTGAGCTTCAACGGCAATGACCGCGACGTGGACCGCACGACGACCATCGAGATCCAGGAGGTTGGCACGACGAAGGTCGAGGTGCCGGACGAGGCGAAGAAGAAGCTCTCCTGAATTCGGGTGAACCGGGGTTGAACCGCCGCGACGGCAGGCCGAAGGCTTAGTTGCGGCCTGGATCGCTCGGAACTGAAGGCCGGCGTTTGAACGCCGGCCTTTGGATTTTTGGGGCCGGTGGCGGCGGCAAGTGGGACGAACGGGCGGTGTCCTGATTTCGGAGCGCGGCTCTACGAACCGCAGCACCGCCGCTTCAAAATCAAGCTGCTGCGAGTCACAGACTCGCGCTCCAACCACGAATTCGGACACTGCCGACGAACGCCCGAACTTGACTTAATCACCGCAAATCGCAGAGTTCAAGGTCTCGACAGTGCGGCAAAGTCGGAGTTTGCATGATGGCACGTTCTCCAAAAGTCGGGTCGCTCGCCCAAGTCGTCTTGCTGGCCACCGGCGGGTCGTGGTTCGCCTGGACCGCGGGGACGGGCAACGCGGCTGGCCAGTGGGCCGTGAGCCACCAACCGGGTTTCAGAGTTCCGGATCAGGGCGGGCAGACGATCCGGGAACTGGCCGCGCTCCAAGAGCAACCTCGAAGCGACACGCTGACGGTGGCCGCCTTGTCCACGAACGCGCCCGTGCGGGAGGTAGCCCCGGGGATCTTCCAGATCGGCAAGGTGCGACTGAATCAGGCTCAGAAGACCGTCACGTTCCCGGCGGCCATCAACTTGACGAGCGGACAGATCGAGTACGTGTTAGTCACCTCGCTCGGCAAGGTCCACGAAAGCCTGCTCAAGACCGACATTGCGCCGTATCACCTCCAAGTGGCGATGCTGTTGTTGGGAGCCAAAGGCGCCCCGCCGGTGCCACTGAGCGTCGCTCCACCCGGCGGACCCATCATCGGCGCGACGCTCGCCGGCACCGCGCCCAAGCCGTTGCCCGGCGATGCGGTTCAGATCACCGTCACTTGGCCTGCCGGCGTGAATCGGAAGCGGCGTCGGATCGAGCAACTGGTGCTGGACAGGAAGCGAGGGGCGCCGATGACGGAGGGGGCATTCACATTCAACGGCTCACGCGTCTGGAACGGCGTCTTCATCGCTGAACGCGACGGCTCGATTGTCTCGACCGTTACCGATCCGGATGCGATGTTCAATAATCCGCGACCGGGCCGGAATGACGACGAGAATTGGCAAATCATCCCGACGGAATTGCCGCCGGCCGGCACGCCGGTCGAGGTCACGGTTACAATTGAATCACTGAAAATTGAAAAGAAATGAAAACCACTGAATACGCCGAGTGCGCCGTCCAGCGTCCGAAACCCGGAGTCCGAAGAGCCAAAGGCCGGGGAGAGGATGGGAGGATGGTGCTGGGCTTGCTGGCGATCGCGGCGCTGGCGTCGTTGGCGCGGGTGACGGCGGCGGAGAACCAGCCGCTGGCGACGAG
This sequence comes from Verrucomicrobiota bacterium, assembly GCA_018969165.1. Lineage (GTDB taxonomy): Bacteria > Verrucomicrobiota > Verrucomicrobiia > Limisphaerales > JAGWYX01 > JAGWYX01. The sequence continues at coordinate 169 of JAGWYX010000784.1, read as the reverse complement.
CGATCTGTCGCTGCGGCACGAGGTGCAGCACGCGGTCGATCTGGGATTGGCGTGGTTGCGGGCCAACCAGAACACGAACGGGTTCTGGTCCACCGCGGATCATCCGGCGGTGACGGCGCTGGCGCTGACCGCCTTTGCCGGCGATCCGTCGGGGCGCTTTCGTCAGATT
>JAGWYX010000783.1 GCA_018969165.1 Verrucomicrobiota bacterium | reverse complement strand
GCGGCGTTCGTGTTCATGATTTTGCTGCGGCTTTGTCTGGCCTTTCGACCCGAGGGCCTGGCGCCGGTGGCGGCCGCCGCTTACGCCCGATTGGCCTTGCTGGCCTTGGTCAGTTCGATCTTCCTGCTGGGTGGGCTGATTCAAATTGACCGGCTGTATGCGGAGCGCAAGGCGGTCGAGGCCACCCTGAACGACAGTCGGCAGCGGTTTCAACAACTTGCCGAGCAACTGCAGGATGTTGTTTGGATGACCGATCCGGCTGGAGACCGCCTGATGTTCATCAATCCGGCCTACGAACGGGTCTGGGGCCGGACCTGCCAAAGCGCGTATGCGACGAGGCCGCCGTTCACCGAGGCGATTCATCCGGAAGACCGGGAGAACGTGCGGGGCGAATTGGCGGGACGGCAAAAAGGGAGCTTCGAGGAGATCGAGTATCGCATTTTGCGGCCGGATGGAGGGGTGCGTTGGATTCGTGATCGCGCGTTCCCGGTTCGGCGGGGGACGGGAGAGGTGTACTGCATTGCGGGGATCGCCGAGGACGTGACCGAGCGGAAGCGGATTGAGGATCAACGGGTGGCGCTGGAGCGGAAGCTGTTGGAGGCCCAGAAGCTGGAGAGCCTCGGGGTGTTGGCGGGCGGGATCGCCCACGATTTCAACAACCTGCTCACGGCCATCCTGGGCAACGTCAGCCTGGCGGTGATGGAGACGCCGTCCGAATCCCCCGCCCAGGGTTGTCTGAAGAACATCGAGCAGGTCTCGTTGCAGGCGGCCGGCTTGTGCCGGCAGATGCTGGCTTACTCGGGGCGCGGGCGCACCGCGACGCGGCGTTTGGATTTGACGGCCGTCATTCAGGACATGAATCAACTGCTGCAGGTTTCGATCGCCAAAACCAATGTGCTGAAGTTCGAACTGGGTGAGGACCTTCCGGCCGTCGAGGTGGACGTCGCCCAGCTCCGTCAGGTCATCCTCAATCTGGTCATCAACGCCTCCGAGGCCATTGGCGAGCGGAGCGGCGTCATCCGCATCCGCACCGGGGTTCTGCGCGCCACGCGGGCGTGGTTCGCGGAGGCGCACCTGTCGCCGGACTTGCCTTCGGGTGATTACGTCTATCTGGAAGTGGTGGACACCGGGTGCGGGATGACCGCAGCCACCCGGGGCAGGATCTTTGACCCGTTCTTCACCACGAAGTTTACCGGGCGCGGCCTGGGCTTGGCCGCGGTCCTGGGAATCGTCCGCGCGCATCGCGGCGCGGTCAAAGTCGTCAGCGAATCCGGGCGCGGCAGCACGTTCACGCTGTTGCTGCCGTGTGCGGGGGGGGCCAGCGAAGTCGATCAGCCGGCCCCGCCGGCCGCCGACGGTGCCTGGAGAGGATCGGGCACAATCCTGGTCGTGGATGACGAGGATACCGTGCGGACGGTCACGGCGCGGATGCTGGAGTCCTTGGGATTCGAGGTCTTGCTGGCGGCCGATGGGCGCGAGGGGGTCAACACCTTCTCGACCCATGCCAGCGCCACGACCTTGGTCCTCCTGGACATGACAATGCCGCACCTGGACGGGGAGGCGACATTGCGCGAGATCCGCCGCATCCGGCCGGACGCGCGGGTCATCCTGACCAGTGGGTACAGCGAGCAGGACGCCAGCAGTCGGTTCACCGGTCTGGACTTGTCGGGCTTTCTCCAGAAGCCCTTCCGCCTCGAGGAATTGCGCGAGAAGATGCGCGAGGTCCTGACAAGGTCCGGCTAAGGTAGAGTAGGCCGGAGTGTGCTGGTCATTGGCCCTGCCTTTCAACCCAGCCACTCCGGTCTACTCTACCCAAGATGCGGGCAGAATTCGTTCCAATCCCGGGGTTGCGCGAGGCGTGTCCCTTGGTTGACACCGCAATCCTATCGCCTATCCTCGGCGGATGAAAACCCGCTCCTTGCCTCCGTGCCACAACCGGAGAGACGTGGCAGCCTGGGGCGCCGCGGTTGAACCCGCACGCGGCACGACCGGAGGCTGCAGCCCTGGTGTCGTGGCTGGGGAATCTGTTGAGCATGACGCGAGCCACCGCTTGGGGCGGTTCGTGACGAGCCCGTGGTTGGCATCGTTGGACTTGTTGGCCTTACTGCTTGTGTCGATCGCGTTCGGCAGCAGCAGTGCCCAGGCCGAGTCGCCCGTCGCGCCTGGGGCGCAATTGCAAAAGCTCGCCGGCGGATTCGGATTTACCGAAGGTCCGACTTGCGACACCGCGGGTAATATTTACTTCACCGACCAGCCCAACGACCGGATCATGGAGTGGAACGTTGCTGGGGAGCTCTCGAGGTTTCTTCAACCCTGCGGGCGGGCCAACGGCATGTTTTTCGATCGGCATGGAAACCTCATCGCCTGCGCCGACGAAAAGAACGAGCTGTGGTCCATTGCGCCGGATCGCAAGGTCACCGTGCTGGTCCGGAATTACCAGGGGAAATTGCTGAACGGCCCGAACGACGTTTGGGTGCGGCCCGATGACGGCTTGTATTTCACCGACCCGTATTACCCGCGCTCGTATTGGAAACGCGGGCCCAAGGAGATGGGGGAGCACGTCTATTTTCTGTCGGGGGATCGCCGGGTGCTCAAGCGGGTGACCGAAGATCTCCGGCAACCCAACGGGATCAGCGGCACGCCGGACGGCAAGCGGCTGTATGTCGCGGACATCGGCGCCGGGAAGACCTACGCCTACGACATCCAGCCCGACGGTGCTTTGGCGAACCGGCAGC
>JAGWYX010000782.1 GCA_018969165.1 Verrucomicrobiota bacterium | reverse complement strand
CAGGTCAGATACTGATCCGGCCCGATGGCGCCTCCGGGAAACTTGGTGCGCACCATGAAAATGTACTGCTTGGCCACCTTCCGCTTGTCCCGGTCGTCCTGCTGATAAACCCCGTGGAACTTCAGGAACTCGTAGTCCTCTTGCGAAAAATGGTCCACGTCCGGATTGGCCAAAGTCGGGACAATCGTACCCGCCAACGTCGGGTGGCTGCTCTTCAGCAACTCGTTGCGCGTCAGCTCAGTCTGCACGTTCGATGCAATCATGAGTTAAATGCTAATGATAGTTAAGTTTACCCGGCCGCCCGGGTTTGTCAACCCGTTTCCGCCCCCGCACACCCACTGGAGCCTGGCCTTGCCGCCAACTCCGCGCTTGTCGTTCTCAGGACGGGGTCTAGACTTGGCGTCAGACTCGAAAATCGAGCCTGGCGAGGCGTGCCTCAGACCTCATGCCTGCTCTTTCAACATTTGCTTGTCTTCTTCCTGCTTTGTCCGTCCGCCCTGCGCGCCTGGCTTATAGAGTCCTTGAGGAGGAAAACGCAGAGGGCGAGAGCGACACCAAACTTGACTTGATAGCAGCAAGTTTCAAGATTCAAGGACTCTAGCAGCCGTATGGCCCCGCGCCAAATCTATTATTTCGACAACAACGCCACCACCCGCGTCGCCCCCGAGGTGGTGACGGCGATGTTACCGTTTCTCACCGAGCATTGGGGTAATCCCTCCAGCGCCTATCACTTCGGGCACGACCTGACCAAGGCGATCGAGGCGGCGAGGGAAAAGGTCGCGGCGCTGATCGGCGCGGATCCACGCGAGGTGCTCTTCACCAGTTGCGGCACCGAGAGCGACAACGCCGCGCTCCACAGCGCTTTGGCCACGCATCCGCAGAAAAAGCATGTCCTGACCACCGCGGTCGAGCACTCGGCGATCCTCAATTTCTGCGAGTTCCTGAAAAAGCGCGGCTACGAAGTGACCTGCTTGCCCGTCGAATCCGATGGGTCACTGGACCTGCATCTGCTCGAAAAATCGATCCGCCCGGACACGGCGGTCGTTTCGGTCATGTGGGCCAATAACGAGACCGGGGTGGTTTTCCCGATCGAGGAAATTGCGGCCATCTGCCACAGCAAGGGGGTGCTGTTCCACACCGATGCCGTGCAGGCGGCCGGCAAAACCACGATCGATGTCAGAAGCGTCGGGCCGGATTTTCTATCGCTCTCGGCGCATAAGCTGCATGCCCCGAAGGGCGTCGGTCTGCTCTACGTCAAACGCCGCACGCGGTTCCAGCCCTTCGTCATCGGCGGCCACCAGGAACGCGGCCGCCGCGGCGGCACCGAGAACGTGGTGGGCATGGTGGCCTTCGGTTGCGCCGCTGAACTGGCCCTGGCCAGGTTCGAGGACGAGAACACGCGAGTCCGCGCCTTGCGCGACCGCCTCGAGGGCGGGGTTCTCAAGACTGTTCCGCAGACCTTGCGCGTCGGCGCCAAAGAACCGCGGTTGCCGAACACCTCCAACATCGCCTTCGATGGTGTCGAGGCCGAGGCGATCCTATTGCAACTCGACCAGGTCGGCGTCTGCGCTTCGAGCGGGTCGGCTTGCACGACCGGTTCGCTTGACCCGTCGCATGTCCTCACGGCGATGGGCCTGAGCCCGGGCCGGGCGCGGGGGTGCATCCGGTTCAGCCTCGGCTATTACAACACCGACGCCGACGTGGACCACGTGTTGAAACATCTGCCGGGGATCATCGAGAAACTGCGCGCGCACTCACCGGAGCGGTCGGTTCCGCCGGGGAACGCCACGGCGGCGGTCACCCTTCATTGATCCGTCGCGTTGGTGCGATCAAGTAGACCCGGGGCCGGGGCGGGAGCGGGACTATCAACTCGGGAATTCAGGACGGAAACTCCGTGTATGGACATGGGTGAGCACCGTTTGACTCGGGTCGGCCCCTTCGCCAGAGATCGAAATCGAGGATCACCCGGTGTCCGATCGCTTCAATCAGAGCCTATAGGACTAAGCCCTTTTTCCATGTGCGGTCCAAAGCCAGAGAATATGAAACCGGATTGTTCCTTGCCGGGGCCAAATTTAAGACTCATAGTCTCTGGACTTATGAGGCTTGTTCTGGTCCAGACTGTCCGTGAATGCCTACAATTCAGGAATTGGTCGGCGCAAAGGTCCGGGAATTGCGCAAGGCCCGGGGCTGGACCCTGGAAGAACTCGCCGAGAAGGCGGGCAAGCACTACACGTATATTGGCGGCTTGGAACGAGGCGACCGAAACGTCACGGTCGAGGTTCTGCACGCCGTCGCTACAGCCTTGGGGGTTCCGATCAAGAGCCTCTTCACGTTGGAACCACATCCCCTTGAAACCAGGCTCAACGCTGCCGCGGATGACATTCTCTCCGCTATCCGGAGAGGCTTCCGGGCGATCATTGATACCAAGGGAAAGTTGGCCGAGTATTTCTTGAATCGAGAACTCGAGGCGATGCAATTGGCAGGAACAATTTCCGCTGTGGTCTGGTCGGATAAAGATGGCGAACCGGATTTTACGCTCAAATTCCACGGCAAACTCGTGCGCCTGGAGTGCAAAAATATCCGCTCGCCCGACGGCAAGCGCAAAAACGATTTGTTCCGAGCAGAATTACAGAAAACGCGGAACTCCAAGGATGGGGCACCGACGCGGGCGTATCGCGCCGACCAGTTCGAAGTGCTCTCAGTCTGTCTGTTCAACCGCACCGGAAACTGGAGCT
>JAGWYX010000781.1 GCA_018969165.1 Verrucomicrobiota bacterium | reverse complement strand
AGCAATTTCGAGCACATCGACCAGGCATTGAAAGAGGGCGCCGAACTCTGGTACGGCGGCCAACGATTGCAGGACGGCCCGTTGCTCAACGGCTTCTTCATGCAACCGACCGTTCTCGGCAATGTCACGCCCGCCCTGCGCGTGGCGCGCGAGGAGGTCTTCGGGCCGGTGATCGCGGTGCTGGCGGTCGAGGATTTCGACGAGGCCGTCGCGGTGGCCAACGGCGTCCAGGCCGGCTTGTCGGCCTCGCTCGTCACGCGTGACCTCAAGAAAGCAATGCTCTACATCGAGCGGATCGAGGCCGGGGTGGTGAAAGTCAATCAGGTCTCGACCGGTTTGGCGCTGCAGGCCCCGTTCGGCGGCGTCAAACAATCCAGCACCGACTCGTTCAGGGAGCAAGGGATCGAAGCCATCGAGTTCTACAGCCGTCTCAAGACCGTCTATCTGGATTACTCGAACTGAGGATCTGCCCGGCCCCGCGGGAGCCGCCGACATGGGACAGGGGCGGAGGCATCAAGGGAAACCGTTCGCGCCGGCGAAGCAGCGGGCCTATGTTGAGTGGATGAGTCAACGACCATTCTGGTTCATCGCCCTCAGCACCGCGTTGGGCGCCCTCGGCGTCGAGACCGACTTCGCGACGGCGCGCCGGCAGATGGTCGAGAAACAACTCCTGGCACCCGACCGCGGCATCACCAATACGCGGGTGCTGGCCGCGATGGCCAGCGTGCCGCGTCATGAATTTGTCCGGTTGGACGATCGCAACCGGGCCTACGGGGACTTTCCCTTGCCGATCGGTCACGGCCAGACTATTTCCCAACCCTACATCGTGGCGTTCATGACCGAGAAGTTGGAACCCAGCCCCAGCGACCGGGTCCTGGAGATCGGCACTGGCTCGGGTTACCAGGCGGCGGTGCTCGCGTGCCTCGTCACCGAGGTTTATTCGATCGAAATCGTCGAGCCCCTGGCGCGGCAAGCCAAGACGACCCTCCAACGATTGCATTACAGGAACGTCCGCGTCAAGGCGGGTGATGGCTACCGCGGCTGGCCGGAGGCGGCGCCCTTCGATGCGATCATCGTCACCTGCGCCCCCGACCACGTCCCGGATCCCTTGGTCAACCAGCTCAAAGAAGGCGGCCGCATGATTATCCCCGTCGGCCCACTCCCGCGCCAGGAACTCTACCTGCTGGAAAAACACGGCGGCACGGTCAAGCCCCGCGCCGTCCTGCCGGTGCGGTTTGTGCCGATGACCCGCTCGGTTCCTTGAGCGCCATTGCGCGCAACCGAACTCCGCCCCGCTAATTCTCCTTGAGGACCGCCAGGAATTTCTTCATCGCCGGCGACAGGACCTTGTTCTTCTTGTAGATCGCCGAAACCGGCCGGTGAAACGTGGCGTCCTCGATTTCCACCTGGCACAGCGTGTGATCGGCGGTTTCCTGGACCACGGTGCTCTCCGGCACGATGGCCACGCCCGCGTCGATCTCCACCGCGCGTTTGAGCGTCTCGATGTTGTCCAGTTCCATCACGTTCCGCACCTGGACCCCGTGGTCGCGGAGGATGCGGTCCACGGCCCTGCGGATTGGCACAATGGGTTCGAAAGCGACGAAGGTCATGCCCGACAAGGCGCGCAAGCGCGTCGCCTTGTTCTTGGCCAGCGGATGCTCGGGATGGCAGATGAGGATCAACTTGTCCTTGCGCAAGGGCACCGTTTCCAGCCGACTGTCGGCGCGGGGATAGGCGACCACCCCGATGTCAATGACATTGCCGAGCACGTCCTCGTAAATCTGGTTGAAATGGCGATACTCGACATGAACGTTGACGGTCGGATAATTCTTCAGGAACTTCTTCAGATACAGCGGCAGATCATGCAGGCCGAAGGTATAAATCGCCGCCACCCGAATCGTGCCGGAAATGACGTTCTTGAGGTCTTGCAGCTTGCTCTCCAACGAGTCATATTGCCGGAGGATTTGCTTGCTGTAATCATAAACCGCCTGCCCCTCGCGAGTCAGCCGAAATCCCTTCTTGCTCCGCTCGATCAGGATCGAGTTGAACAACCGCTCCAGCGCGCTGATCTGCTGGCTGACCGCCGATTGGGTGACACCGTTGAGATGCGCGGTCTTGGTGAAACTCTCCGTCTCCGCCAAATCACAAAATATTTTCAGGCTCCGGATTTGCATGGTCTCTTTTTGATGTCCCGGGACGGCCAGGGTCAGCCGCCGTCCTCCGTTTCCAACCTCGAGCGCCGACCAGACTCGTTGCCCACTCTTCCCCACCGCCTGCGGCCCGAAGGTCTGACAGACCTCCGCTCCTCGTACCCCCTGGCCCGCCGCCGTTGGCGGGAAACCCATCCGAGACCTTTCATAAGACATCAAAATGTACATTCACTGTTATTTTGTCAATTTCTAAAATGCGACCCGACTGCGGATCTCCCCGCGCTTGAGCCGGGTGCGCAAGACCTGATCCACGGCGACGTCGGCGGCCGACCGGATGATTTTGCCGCTGGCGGCGTCCAGGGTGATCGAGTAGCCGCGGCCAAGCACCTGGTCCGGGGAGAGCAGCCGCAAGCGGGATTCCAGGTCCGCCAGGCGTTGCCGGAGGTCATGCAGCCGGCGATGCGCGTGCTCGACCAACGGTTCGCGCAGGCGCTGCAAGGCCTCGCGACGATCAGCCAGTAGCTGGGCGGGCCGCAACCGCCGCAGCCGCTGGAACAGGGCCAGTCCGCTCACCCGGCTTTCGCG
>JAGWYX010000780.1 GCA_018969165.1 Verrucomicrobiota bacterium | reverse complement strand
CCTCCGTCGCGCCCGCCGACGGGACCGGGTTCACCCCGAAGACCGCCTGGGCGACGGCGAGGCAGGCGCCCGTCAGTATCGCCAGGGCTGGTCTCATCATGCCATTGACCGGGGGCTGGAACCGTGCCTTCGCGGCAGCCGCCCGGCGGCAGCAGGCCCGGCCCAGCGCTGAACCGAAGGTGGCTTCAATTCTTGCCCTTCTTTTCGGCCGCCTCGATCTTCTTGAGGTAGGCCTTGGGGTCCTTGTTGAATTTCTTCAGGCAATCCTTGCAGCAGAGCTTGATCTCGCGGCCCTGGTAGGAGAAGACGTAGGGATCGCCCATGTCCCCGCCCAGCTTCTCGCCCGAGACCACGCACGTCTTCAACGGGTAAGGCTTGAGCTTCTTGCCGGCGTCGTCGCCGGCGCGGGCGGAGAGGGGAACGGCCAGGACTGCGACGGCCAGCACCGGGATCGTGAGTAGCTTGATTAATTTCATAGTTTTGTTTTGTTGACGTTGAAATTTATACGCCGGTCCGGGGGAAAGCACTCAAAAAAAATCGGAAATCAATCGGCCTCAGGCCGCCGCCAGCAACGGCCCCAGTTCCGCGCGCAATTGCTGCCGCGCCCGGTAGATCCGCATCTCGACCGCCTTGGGCGAACAGCGCAAGATGGCGGCGATGTCCGCGTGCGATTTGTCTTCGTACTCGGCCAGGACCAGGGGGACGCGCAACTCGTCGGGGAGGGCGGCGACCGCCCGGCGCACGGCGGCGGCCCGTTCGCCGGCCTCCACCGCCTCGCGCGGCGAGGGCCCAGCGTGGGGCAGGGTCTCCCGGAAATCCCGGCCCGTGTCGGCGCTGACGGCATCCAGGGAGACGTGCGGGTGCCGGCGGCGGGCGCGTTCGCGGTCGCGGACGAGGTTGGTGGCGATGGTGTAAAGCCAGGTGCTGAACTTCAGCCGCGGATCGAACCGGGCGCGGTGCAGATAGACGCGCACGAAGGTCTCCTCCGCCAGGTCGGCGGCCTCGGTTTCGTTCTGCAGGCAACGGATCAGGTAATGGAACAGCCGCTCCCCGTGCCGCTCCATCAGGTCGTCCAGGGCCGTGTCATCATCGCCCGCCAGCCGCCGCATCGCCGATTGGTCCGCGTCGGGGGATTCCTCGAGGTGCGTGACGCTCATGGCAAGCCGCCGGGGATTAGCGGGTCAGGGTGTGCGGCATGGTCATCAAGGTCTGGGCCTCCATCTCGGCCAGGTAGCGTTTGCCTTGGTCCGGGGGCATGGTTTGGCTGACCTCGAAGAAGTATTTCAACATCATGGTCTGGCATTCCAGCCGGAGCCGCGCGGCCTCTTGCAACGCCTGCTCGATCGCCGGCGTCACCCGGATAGATTGCCCGAGCAGTCTTTGAATCTCATCGTTCTTCCGGTCGATGCGCCGGCACATCTCGCGGCACTGCGGCGCGTAGGCGGCGTGCAGTTGGCAGACGCGCGTGAATTCGGCGTCGCTCAGGCCGAATTCGGTCTTGACCCATCCCAAGCCCGTGGCGTCGCCGTGCCGCATCGCTGCGCCCCTCGCGGTAGTGGCGAGATAGAAGCCGGCATAGCCCGCCACGGCGGCGAGCAGGCCGGCCAGCAGAATGAGCCAAGGTCTTTTCATCCCTTCCATGGGCTCTGGAGTCCTTGCACCGTGAGATTTGCCGTCATCAAGTCAAGTTCTGGCGCCGCTTCCGCTGCCTGCGGTTTCCACTGCAAGGACGCTACGAGCCCGGCGCGCCTCGCTAGCGGAGTACGGCCTGGTAAGGATCGACCGCCTGAACATAGAGCTGCCGGGCGGCACTTTCGGCGCGCGCGCTCTGCCGGTGACCCTGCCAGTCTCCCAGGGTCAGGCCGAGAGCGAGCAGGATCGCCACGTAAGCCACCGCCAGGGCAGGCCGCCTCAGCGTCTGCTCGATCCACGTCGCCAGCGCCATGTAAAACGGCATCGGCTCGGCCTCGGCGGCCCGAATCCGCTGCCAGACGCGCGTCTCGAAGCGGGCCGGTAACGCGGAGCGGACCTCCCACCGTTGGAGGATCGGGCGGAGAGGATCCGCGGGTTCGGCTGGATCGGGTGTTTTCATGGCGATGGCCCGGACAGTCTCGGCCGCCGTCCGGGCAATTTCAATTTGATTCTGTCTGCATTCCTCGAGGCCTCGATGAGCGAGGCGCCGACTGAATCGGGCCATCGAAACCGGACCATCAAATTCACCATAGGTCTCGTACGCCCGGAGGCAGCGCCCCGCCACGGATCACTTGAGCGGCGCCAATTCGACGGCCGACGGGAACGGCTTCCGGAAGGTGCCGTAAGCGAGCGCCGACGGATGCGCCAGGTCCACGTCGTTGGCGGCCGCGATCGTCTTTTGCTCATCCAGCAGGGATTGGAGTTTCGGGGAGACCGGCTTGATCGAGCGATCCAACTTGTCCTCGGTGCTGCCGGATGCCGTGGCGTGCCAGGCCTGCATTTCCTTCACTTTGGGCGAGGCGACGGGGTCGTCCGCGCGGGTCTGGTTGAGGAGGCTGCCGGTGGCCAGGATGGCTGCCGCCGCCAGGATTCTATTCCAACGAGTCATAATGCTTTGCCTTTCGATTTCGGCGGTGGGATCGCCCCGCCATGGGTTTTATTCGGTCGCTCCTTATTACGCCGACACGGGTCCATCCCCTCAGTATTTTTCACGCCCGGTCCGCTGGCCGTGAGGCGTGTGCCGGCGCCGACGCAACGACGCCCGGGGCCATGGA
>JAGWYX010000779.1 GCA_018969165.1 Verrucomicrobiota bacterium | reverse complement strand
CCGCCGGTTTGATGGCAGTCTTGCCCGCCGGTTTTCCTTCCTCGGCCGCTTCCTCGCCTTCTTCCTTCTTCTCGCGGATGACCTCCGGTTCGAGCGGTCCTTCGGCCGCCGCCGCCGCCGCCGCCGCTTCCTGCTCTTCAGTTACCGGCGCGGCCACCGAGATGACGGGGATCTTTTTGTCGCCGAGAATTTCGACGCCAGGGGGAATGGGGATTTCGCCCAAGTGAATGGTTTGACCGATCTCCAGCGGGCTCACGTCCACCGTGATGACCTCCGGCAGGTCCTTCGGCAAGGCGCGCGCCTTGACTTTAAACAGCACGTGTTCGAGCACCCCGCCGTTGGTTCTGACACCGATGGCCTCGCCGACGGTCTCGACCGGGACGGTGATGGTCACACGCTCGGTTTCGGAGACCTCGTGAAAATCGACGTGGACGACCTGGCCACCCAGGGGATGGTGCTGGACTTGCTGCACCAGAGCCAAGCGCTGGGCGCGGGCGTCACCCTCGACGTGGAGGTCCACCAGGATGTTCTCCGAGGCGGAGTGGGAGATCAACCGGGTGATCTCGACCTGGCCGATTTCGAGGTTCTGGGGCTGCGCCTGCCGGCCGTAGATGATGGCCGGCACGCGCCCCGTGGCGCGCACTTTCTTGACTCCGCGACGCCGCACCAGGCTCCGCGGATAGACTTTCAACGACACTGATTTCATGGTCTCAACAATGGCCGCCCGCGCACGGGACCAGGGCTTAGCTGGTCCGTCCGCCCTTAAACTCAAAGAGCGAAGTCACGGAAGAATTACTATTGATCCGCTTGATCGCTTCGCCCAACAGGCCCGCCACCGACAAGGTGGTAATCTTGACCCCATCAATGACAGGGCGGAGCACAGTATCAGTCGTAATCAGTTCGTCAATATTTGATTTGCGAAGTCTTTCGACGCCCAGATCGTTCAAAATGGCGTGGGAAACGCAGGCCAGGACGCGCTTGGCCCCCTTGCGCCGCAACAACGCCGCCGCCGCCGTCAAGGTCCCGGCCGTCTCCGTCAGGTCGTCCACCATCAGGATGGTCTTGCCGCGGATTTCGCCAATGACCGTCATGGACTCGATCTCGGCGGCGCTCTTGCGACGCTTGGCGACGATGGCCAGGCCGGCTTCCAGCACCTGGGAATAGGCATGGGCCATTTTCAAACCGCCCACATCCGGACTGACCACAACCAGGTCGCCCAACTGGAGCTTTTTCAGGTAATCGTACATCACCGGCGCCGCGTAGAGATGATCGACCGGGATGTCGAAAAACCCCTGGATTTGCTGGGCGTGCAGGTCCATGGTCAGGATCCGGTTGGCCCCGGCGGCCACCAGCAGGTTCGCCACTAATTTGGCGGTGATGGGGACGCGGGGCTGGTCCTTGCGGTCCTGGCGGGCGTAGCCGTAGAAGGGCAGCACGGCCGTGATGCGCGAGGCGCTGGCCCGGCGCAGGGCATCCATCATGATGAACATCTCCATCAGATGATGATTGGTGGGCGGGCTGCTGGATTGCACCACGAACACGTCCTCGCCGCGGACGTTTTCCTCGATCTTGACGAAGGTTTCGCCGTCGGGAAAGGCGGTGACGGTGCACCGGCCCAGGTCGATCCCGATCGCCTCGCAGATCGCCAGCGCCAGGGGCGGGTTGGATGAGCCGCTAAAAATTCTCACGCAAAAGGGTTTTCTACTTGAGCACGCGGTTGGCCAGGACCTTGGCGGTTTGGTCGGCCCGGAAGCGTTGATAAGCCGCGCGGAGGTGGGTGTGTTTGTTGCCGAGGATGGCCACCGCCAACAACGCCGCATTGATCGCCCCCGGCTTGCCGATCGCCAGCGTCCCAACGGGCACTCCCCCGGGCATCTGCACGATCGAGAGCAGCGAGTCCATCCCGTGCAATGCCTTGGATTCCATCGGCACCCCCAGCACCGGCAGGACCGTCTTGGCGGCGGCGACGCCGGGCAAATGTGCCGCGCCACCCGCCGCCGCGATGATGACCTCCAGACCACGCTCGGCGGCGGCCGAAACGTATTCCAACAGGGCGTCCGGCGCCCGGTGAGCCGACAAGACCAGGGCCTCGTGCGGCACGTCCAGTGCGTCGAGTTGCACCGAGGCGTGCTGCATCGTTTCCCAGTCGGATTGACTGCCCATGATAATGCCGACCAGCGGTTTTTTAGCGGTGTCCATAAATGAACCGCGGCAAACTACACGGGGGCCGCGGCGGCCGTCGAGTCTCAAGTTTGGCGGGCTGCTGGGAGCGTCGAATCCTGAGGCAATTACAGATCGCGCGTCCCATAGACCAAAGCTCAAAGCCGACGCCGCCCGACCTTCCGATCGGACCTTCCGTTCGCATCGGCGCGCCCCGGATGCCGGCGATCTTCCGGGAATGAGGCTAACGAACTTTTGTCGCACGTACGACAAAAGTTTGTACATCAGGCGACCTTTGGATAAAGACAAGACCAACTTCAAGATTGTTTGCGGCCGCGGTCGGACACGGGCGGAATGAACGCCTGCGCCGCCTTGTCCAATGCCTCGAGCACGATATTCGGCGTCAGGAATCCGTCGGGAAGCACGATAGGATCCGTAGCCGGGTCCGCCGGATAAACCAGCACCAGCGGCACACCGATGCGGCCGTGCCGCTGCAACTCGGCGACGACAGCGGCGCCTTTGATCAGGCTATTCTCGACCAGGGCGACGGCATGGATGGCTTTGAGCTTTTCCCGGACGGGGCGGATGT
>JAGWYX010000778.1 GCA_018969165.1 Verrucomicrobiota bacterium | reverse complement strand
GCACCAAGGCGGCGACTGTGGCGATCAAATCCGCAGGGGTCACAACCTCCTGGGTCCCCCCAAGTCCCGGCTTCCTGGTATCCTGGATTCCTCAAGGACTCGATGAACCAGGCGCACAGCGGAGATGGAGCCAGCGGAACGCGCACCGGGATGGCAATAATACCGGGCCCCCACGTCTGAGGCGCGCCTCACCTGAACGTGAAAGCTCTTTGTGCTCAAGTCCATTCGTCGCGTCCAACGCACCAACCCGCCGCCGCCGCTCGCCCAATCCCTGGGCTCGCGCCGACTTCGAGACCACAGCTCACCAGGGCTGAGCGGCGCCCACCGTGTCGGCGAGGCGAACTCTATCTGCCCCTCACCCGAGCCCGCAGCCGAACCAGCCGCACCGACAACTTACCCGCAGTCTGTTGAGGATTACTCGCAGGTCAAGCGCAAAAACGCTTGACGCCCCAGCTTCGGGTCCCTATGTTAGCGTTAATTGAAGTATCGCTGGGCAACCAGCTCGCTGAAGTCGGAGATTATTCTGCCGACTTTTTTATTCCCCTGATGGGGACGACTGATGGTATGAACGCAGAGTTTCTGGCGGTTTTGGAATTTTGGGAACGCGAAAAGGGCATCAGCAAAGATGTCCTGGTCGCGGCGGTCGAGGAAGCCCTGGTTTCGGCGGCCAAGAAGGCGGTCGGACCGGCGCGCAATCTGCGCTGCACCATCGATCCGAAGTCTGGAGACATCAAGGCGTTCGCCAGCCTGGTCGTGGTCGAACGCGCGGAGTCCCGACACGACCAGGTTTCCCTGGCGGAAGCCCGCCGACTCCGGCCCGGCGCCCAGTTGGGCGAAGAAATCGAGGTCGAGGTTACTCCCAGTAATTTCGGCCGAATCGCCTCCCAGTATGCCAAGCAGGCGCTGCTCCAACACATCCGCAAGCACGAAAAGCAGCTCATCTACACCGAATTCAAAGATCGCACGGGGGATATCGTCAGCGGCACCGTCCGCCGATTCGAACGTTCCGATGTGATCATTGACCTGGGCCGCTACGAGGCCCTCCTCCCCAACCGCGAGCGGGTCCCCACCGAGGAATACCAGATCGGCGAACGAATCCGCTGCTACGTCAAGGCGGTCGAAAACACCGCCCACGGTCCGGAAATTATCCTCTCCCGCGCCGACCCTCAATTCGTCGCCAAACTGTTCCTGCTCGAGGTGTCCGAGATCAACGACGGGACCATCGAAATCAAGGCCATCGCGCGTGAACCCGGTTTCCGCACCAAGATCGCCGTTCATTCCCGCGATGAAAAAGTCGATCCTGTCGGCGCCTGCGTCGGCCTGCGCGGGCAACGGGTCAAAAACATCGTCCGCGAGTTGAACAACGAGAAAGTGGACATCATCAAGTGGGACCCGAACGTCAAGGTCTTCCTGACCAATGCGTTGGCCCCTGCCAAACTCAAGTCTTTCGAGATCGACGAAGCCGCCCGCCGGGTCCGCATCCTGGCCAGCGAAGACCAGTTGTCGCTGGCCATCGGCAAGCGCGGCCAGAATGCGCGGCTGACCTCCAAATTAACCGGCTGGCAGGTGGATATCGACCTGGAGCCGGTCGCCAAGATGGGATTCGAGGAAAAAGTCGCGCAAGCCATCCAAGCCATCGCCGCAATCCCCGGCATCACCGAAGCGCAGGCCGACATGCTGGTGCACGCGGGGTTCTTGAGCCTGGAGGACTTGGCGCAGGTCGAGTCCGGCGACCTGGCGGCCATACCGCAGCTCGCCGATCAGGCCCCAAGTATCATTGAAGCGGTGCGCGCCGAAGTCGGCCGACGCGGCTCCCAGGTTACCGAGACCTCCGAGTTGAGCCCCGGGCCCGTCGGGTCCGAGGCGGCCTCGCATTAGCTTATGGCGGCAGCGGTCAAACGCAGCCCGAGACGTTGAACTTATGAACGCTCGGCGGCAAACTGGGTCAGACGAATTTATCTATGCCCGTTCGGATTTACGACATCGCCAAAAAACTGGGGATCGAGAGCAAGGAAGTCCTTGCCAAGGCCAAGGCCTTGGGCATCGCCACCGCGCGTGTCCCATCCAGCTCCCTCGACAAAATCACCGCTGAATACCTCGAACAGGAATTGGGCGGCAAACGGCCCGAGCCCGCCCCGGCCCCGCCCCCACCAGCCCCCGAACCTGTCGTCATCGTCTCCACACCGCCGCCAACCGCACCCGGCCCGGCGGCCAGCCCCACCCCACTGGTAACCCTGGAGATTGCGCCAACGCCCGCCCTGACGCCGCCTCCAATTCCACCCCCGCCGCAACCCGCTTCCCCACCCGCCCCACCGCCGCCCAGCACCGGCACCACGGCGCTGGCCGAGCCCAGCGCTGTCTTGCCGGCTCCACCCCCCGTGCCTCCGCCCCCACCGGCACCCAAAATCGGCGATAAAATCGGCTTCATCGCCTTGCCCGCCAAACCCGCACCTCGCGTCGGCGACAAGGTCGGTTCCATCAAATTACCACCCCGTCAAACGGGCCGCGCCGACGCGACTCGCACCCGCGGTGAGGTCCGTGGCGGAGCCGCGCAAGGCCGCCCGCCCACTGCTGGCCGCGCCGCCGCCTCTCACGCCCCTCGAACCGCGGCCAAACCGGCACCGGCGGCTGAGCCGGCCTTTGTGCCGCCCACCACGGGCGAGCTGATCACGATGAAACCGCCCATCGTCGTGCGGCAGTTGGCCGACCTGCTCAAGTGCAAGCCCTTCCAGCTCATCTCCGATTTGATCAC
>JAGWYX010000777.1 GCA_018969165.1 Verrucomicrobiota bacterium | reverse complement strand
TCGAGTCGGAACGTTTAAGCAAGAATCTGCTCAACTCGATGTCGCACGAAATCCGAACTCCGCTCGCCGCCATCAAAGGCGCCGTCGGTTCCCTGGCGGAACTCCGGGACCCCGTCCTGTCCGCGGCCCAACAGCAGATGGTAACCGAGATTCAGGAAGCGAGCGAGCGACTGGACCGGCTCGTGGGAAAGGTGCTCGATGTCACCCGGCTCGAATCGGGCCGGGTGAAGGCCAGGCTTGTGCCCTGCGACATGGGCGACCTGATTCACGTCGCGATCAAAGAGACTGGTCAGGAACTGGCGCGCCACCAGGTGACGGTTCAGGTCGCTCCCGACTTACCGCTGGTGTGGGCCGACTTTGTCCTGTTGCAGCAGGCATTGGTGAACCTTTTGTCCAATGCTGCGGTCCATACCCCGTCCGGAACCGCGGTGCAGGTCATCGCTCGAGTCCGGGAGGGCTGGTTCAACCTGATCGTGTCGGATCGGGGCCCGGGGATTCCCTCCGACTCGCTGCCGCACCTCTTCGAGAAGTTCTATCGGGCGCCGACGGCGCCGGCGGGGGGCACGGGGCTCGGGCTCTCGATCGTGAAAGGATTCGTTGAGGCGCAAGGCGGGCAGGTCAAGGCCGAGAATCGGCCGGAAGGCGGAGCGGCCTTCGAGATCCGATTGCCCATCGACCCTTCTTGTTCGACCGTAGTGAACTGAGCTTGTGCGCGACACGGCTTCCAAAAGGAACCTGGTGCTGGTGATCGACGACGAGCCGCAGATGCGCCGACTGTTGCGCGCCTGCCTGGAACGAAGCGCTTACCAGGTCGTGGAAGCCGCCACCGGCGACCAGGGAATCGGTGAAGCGGTCCGCTGCCAGCCCGACGCCGTGCTCCTGGATCTGGGGCTGCCCGATATGGACGGTCTTGCCGTGCTCCGGCGACTGCGTGAGTGGAGCCAAGTGCCGGTCCTGGTGGTCTCCGTCCGCGGTCATGAGGACGACAAGATCAGCGCGCTGGACAGCGGGGCCAATGATTACCTCACCAAACCCTTCAGCACTGGGGAACTGTTGGCCCGCTTGCGGGTGATCCAGCGATACGGTCAACCGCAGGCGAAACTCGAACGATTCCGGTCCGGCCGGTTGTGTGTGGATCTGGTCAAGCGGACAGTCACCGTAGGCAACCGAAACGTGCACCTGACCGCGACCGAGTACTCGTTGCTGGTCCTGTTTGTGCGACACGCCGGGATGGCCCTCACCCATGGGCAAATCCTGCGCGCCATTTGGGGAATCGACGACCTGGAGAAGACCGGTTACCTCCGCGTCTATGTCACGCACTTGCGCGAGAAGCTGGAGAAATCCCCGGCTGAGCCGGAACTCATCGTCACCGAACCGGGCGTCGGATACCGGCTCGTCGTGAGCGAATGACTTGGGCCTGAAACCTGCCGCCCGGTGTCCCCGGGAGGCCAGCGGCGGGCGTTGGAGAGTAGCGCCGGCCTTCAAGTGCTCCGCGGGCGAGTGGTCAGGCGGCGCCCGACTGGCCGATGCACATGGATTGGCCCTCTCGCCGAATACCCAACTGCAACCGGCGGTGAACTGTTTGCAAAGATTATCGCACCGCCCCCCCCTTTGGCCTCTTCATAATTGCACGGCTCGCGGTCCGGCCAATCTCGCCAGCCGCCACCATGGCAACGGCGGCGGCGCTCACGGAGTCCGTGCCGGGATTTCCACTTGCGTCGAAAAGGGGTCGTACTTAAGTATTGACACTATCGATGGAGTGGATTTCGATTGGGGCCGTGGCTAGGAGACTGCGTCTCGAATACCCTGGGGCGATCTATCACGTCATGAGCCGCGGCGCCCCGGGGGGACGGCTCTTTCGAACCGATGCCGACCGGGCATTGTTCTTGAAGACCCTATCCGAGGCCTGTCGCCGCACCAGTTGGGAAATCCATGCCTGGTGTCTGATGAAGAACCACGTTCACCTAGTGATCGAAACGCCGTGTGCCAACTTGAGTGCCGGGATGAAATGGTTGCTGGGCACCTACACCAGCCGACACAACCGCCGGCACCGGGTCTGGGGCCACTTGTTCGCCGGGCGTTTCAAATCGTTGATCGTGGACGGCAGTGGCAATGGTTACCTGCGAACCGTGTGTGATTATGTGCACCTGAATCCCGCCCGGGCGAAACTTTTGAGGAGTGACCAACGCTTGGCTGCGTTCGTTTGGAGCAGCTTCCGGGAGTATTTGAAGCCACCGAGCGAACGAGTCCAGTGGCTGCGCGTGGACCGGTTGTTTGGGGAGATGCGGATTGCCAAGGACAGTCCGGCGGGGCGGAAAGAATTTGAGCGGATCACCGAGAGCCGACGGGGCGAGCGATGGGATGGGAAGCCGATCGAGCGAGGTTGGTGTTACGGAGAGGAATCATTCCGTCAGGAATTGATGACGGCGGTGCAGGCCGGGGAATACCATTCCGGGGAGCAGAGGCGGGAGATTGAAACCGTGCGGGCCGAGCGACTGGTGGGGGAGGAGTTGAAGCGGTTGCGTTGGACCGAACGGGACCTGGCGACGCGGCGCAAAGGGGATCCAGGAAAGGTCCGCATCGCCGGGCGGTTGAGGACGGAGACGGTGATGTCGCTGAAATGGATCGCTCAACGGCTGAAGATGGGAACGTGGACACACGTGGCCAACCGGTTGTACTGGGAAAGGAAGGCTAAACGAAGTGTCATTACTTAAGTACGACCCCTTCACGACCCCTTCCCGGTGAACGGACTCACCGAT
>JAGWYX010000776.1 GCA_018969165.1 Verrucomicrobiota bacterium | reverse complement strand
GACGGCCGCGCCCGCTTCATCGGTTTCTCGACCCACGCCACGACCGACCTCATCCTCGAGGCCGTCGCCAGCGACCAGTTTGATTACCTCAATGTCCACTGGTATTTCGTCAACGACCTGAACTGGCCGGCCATTGTCGAAGCCCACCGGCGCGACATGGGCGTGTTCATCATCAGTCCCAACGACAAAGGTGGCAAGCTCTACACCCCGCCGAAAAGGCTGGTGGAGCTGTGCGCGCCGCTGACGCCGATGCAGTTCAACGACCTCTATTGCCTGGCCCGGCCCGAGGTCCACACGCTCAGTTGCGGGGCGGCCCGGCCCGGAGATTTCGACGCACACCTCGGCGCGCTGGAGTATGTGGAGCGCGCGGCGGAGACCGTGGCGCCGATCGTGCAACGCTTGCGCGGGGAGATGGAGCGCATCCTGGGCGGGGACTGGTGCGCGCGCTGGTTCGAGGGTCTGCCGCAATACGTCGAGGTGCCAGGCCAAATCAACCTCCTGGAAATCCTTCGGCTGTGGACCTACGCCAGGTCGCTGGACCTGGTGGATTGGGGCAAAATGCGTTACAACCTGCTCGGCCGGGGCGACCATTGGTTCCCGGGCGAAAACGCGGCCAAGGCGGGCAAGCTGGACCTGACCGCGGCCCTGGCCCGGAGCCCGTTTGCGGGCCGCATCCCGGAGATTCTGCGAGAAGCCCACGCCCTGCTGCTGGACGCCCCGCGGAAACGGCTCAGCCAGACGTGACCTCCAGCGAGGCGCGCCACAGACCTCGAGTCCCCTTTGCCACGCGCCTGCGGTTCTATTTCATCTTCGTTCGTTCCCTCTGCGCGCCTCGCTCATAGAGTCCTTGAGGAGAACAACACAGCCCACGGAGGAGACGTCAAAACTTGACCTGATCCAGCGAGTTTCACGGTTCAAGGACTCTCGCTACTTTTGCGTTTGACCCTGCGGCGGCGTGGCGGTTAGGGTGCCCCGCTCAATCTGCTTATGTTTGCAACGATTCGACGGCATCAAAACTGGCTGTGGGCGATCATCATTGGCGTGGTGATCGTCTCCTTCGTGATTTTCTTTTCGCCGAACGCAGGGCTGCAGGCCGGCTTCGGCCGGGTCCCCCTGGGCGCGATGTACGGCCAGAGCATCAGCCAGGAACAATGGCTCAACGCCCGGCGCGAGGTCGAGTTGAACTACCTCTTCCGCCTGGGCTCCTGGGTTGGACAAGACGCCTATTCCCGCCAGTTCCTGGATCGGATCAACGACGAGGTGCGACGCCGGCTGGTGTTGATCCACCAATTGGAGGCCTTCCATGTCGAGGTCGGCGACGACGCGACGGCCAAGTGGATCACCGAGATCGGCCTGTTCCACGACAAGGGCACCAAGCGGTTTAACCCGGACATCTACGCCGCCTTCGTGCAGCGGGTCCTGCCGTCCAACCCGAACGGGATTCGCCTGACCGAGCAGGACTTCGAGAATTACGCCCGGCATGAGATTGGCCTGATGGAATTGGCCTCGCTCTTCGGGATGAGCGGGGCGCTGGTGACCCCGCGCGACGCCGAGGCGGAGTATCGTTATGACCACGAACAAGCCGTGGTCGAGGCCGGCGTGGTCTCGACCTCGAATCACCTGGCCGGCGTCGTGCTCGATGCCGCCGGCCTGGGCCAGTTTTACACCAACCGGCTGGCGGTTTACCGCATTCCGGAACGGGTACAGGTCAGTTATGTCAAATTCGCCGCGTCCAACCACCTGGCCCAGGCCGACGCTCAACTGGCCAAGCAGACCAACCTGGCGGAGCGCATCGAGGAGGTTTACCAGGAGCAGGGCACGAACTTCTTCCACGACGCCCAGGACCGGCCGTTGCCGGAAGCGGCGGCCAAGGCGGAGATTCGCCAGCGGCTGCGCAAGAGCCTGGCCTTGCAGGATGCCCTCAAGGAGGCCAACGAGTTCGCCACCCGTTTGTTCAAGCTCTCCCCGGCCCAGGCCGAGAATCTCGACCGCCTGGCGCGGACCAACCGGCTGACGGTGCACGTCACCGAACCGTTTACCGCGACGGATGGCCCACGCGAAATCAACGGGCTGGAGACCTTCAACCAGGCCGCCTTTGGTTTGAGCCTCGAGGAGCCCTTCGCCGCGCCCATCAAAGGCGAAGACGGCATCTACCTCATCGCCTTCCGCAAACGGTTGCCGAGTCAAATCCCAACGCTGGACTCGATCCGGGACCGGGTCACCGCCGATTACCGTCGGTTCAAGGCCCTGCAATTGGCGCGCGCAGCCGGCCAGCGCTTCTACGAAACGGTGACCAATCGCCTGGCCCACGGCCAGTCCTTCCGCGCCGTGTGCGCCACCGCGGGCATCCAGTGGCGACGACTGCCCCCGTTCCCGCGCCGCGGCTCGGACCCGCCGGAGCTGGACCAGGAGTTCGATGTGCGCGAACTCCGCAGCGTCGCCTTCGGGTTGCGCCCCGGCAAGGCCAGCAGTTTCACGCCCACGCCCCAGGGCGGCTTCGTGCTTTACCTGGACAAATTCGTTCCCACCGATCCGGCCACGATGAAGGCCGAGCTGCCGGAATATGTTGCCTCGCTCCGCAAAGCGCGACTTTCCGACGCCTTTGACGAGTGGTTCCAGCACCAGTACAGCCTCGCCCACGTCACCAAGCCCGCTGGACAATCGGAACCCGCTGCCGCGGAATGAGCCTCCGCGCTCCCGCCGGTGAGCGACTCGATCAAACTCTCCTCTCCCGCCACGGGTGAGTTCTGGCAGATCGAC
>JAGWYX010000775.1 GCA_018969165.1 Verrucomicrobiota bacterium | reverse complement strand
CGCCGACAAGAAGATCGCGGTGATCAAGGCCGTTCGTGAGGTCAAGACTGGCCTGGGTCTGGCGGAGGCCAAGAAGCTGGTGGAAGAGGCGCCCAAACCGGTGCTCGAAGGCGCCAATAAGGCCGACACCGATGCCGCCAAGAAGAAACTCGAAGACGCGGGCGCCAAAGTTGAAGTCAAATGACCCGGATTTCGATGCCGGGGCGGCCGGCTGTTTCCGGTCGCCCCGCGGCTCGATTGAGCCCACAGGAACGATATTGATGACGCAGCCGACCCGATCCGCGCCGCGCGGATCAGACTCCATGCAGGCACAGCGAATACCGGTACGACGCCGGGAGCCGGTGGGGTGTGGTCGGCCGCCAACCCATTGGTCGCCGAACGCCGGCGCATAACCCGGAGGTCCCTCCATGCCAACACGCGCACCTGAACGTATCAACTTCGGCAAGATCAAAGAAGTCGTTGCCCCGCCGAACCTGATCGAGTTGCAAGTCAACTCGTACCGGGAATTCTTGCAGGCCGAACTCGCGGCTTCCAAGCGGAAGAACGTCGGGCTCCAGGGGGTGTTCACGGAGGTGTTCCCGATCGAGAGCTACGACGGCAAGGTCGTGCTGGATTTCCACAGCTACGAGATCGGCGAACCCAAACTGGATTGGTTGGAGTGTTTGCGGGAGGGCCTGACTTTCGGCGCCCCGCTGCACGTGACCTTCCTGCTCAAGGAACAGGGCGGCAGCAAGGAGGAGAAGGTGTTCATGGGCGAGTTGCCCCTGATGACCCCGCAAGGCACCTTCGTCATCAATGGCGCCGAACGCGTGGTCGTCAGCCAACTGCACCGCTCCCCCGGCTTGGCCTTCGAGGCCACCCAGCACGCCAATGGCAAGATGCTCCATTCCTTCCGCATCATCCCCGACCGCGGCTCCTGGTACGAGGCCCAGTTCGACACGGGCGACCTGCTCTATGTCTATTTGGACCGCAAGAAGCGCCGGCGGAAGTTCCTGATCACGACGTTTTTCCGTGCCCTGGGCTATGGATCGGATGCCGAGATTCTGAAACTCTTCTATGACATCGAGGAATTGACGATTAAAGAAGCCGAAAGCCTCGAGGACCTGCAAAACAAGGTGTTGATCGAGGACGCGATCGATCCGGAGAAGGCCATCATCGTCGCCCGCGCCTTCGAGCCGCTCTCCAAGGCGGTGCTGCGGCAGATTTCCGAACTGGGTGTCAACAAAATCCGCGTGGTCGATACCACGGCCGACGACGGCATCGTGATCAAGTGTCTGAAGAAGGATCCCACCAAGAACGAGGAGGAGGCCCTCAAGGACATTTACCGGCGTCTGCGCCCGGGAGATCCACCGACGGCCGCCAACGCGCGGGCGTTGATCAAGCGCTTGTTTTTCGATCCCAAGCGGTACGATTTGGGCCGGGTCGGGCGCTACAAAATCAATCAGAAGCTCGGCCTCAAGGCCAACGAGAACAGCCGGATTCTGGCCAAGGAGGATTTGGTGGCGGCGACCAAGTACCTGCTCCGGCTCAAGAAGGGCGAGGGCAGCCTGGACGACATCGATCACCTGGGCAGCCGCCGCGTGCGCACCGTCGGCGAACTGCTTGCCAATCAGTGTCGGGTGGGCCTGGCCCGCACCGAACGGCTCGTCAAGGAGCGCATGACGCTCTTCGACCAGGGTATCGAGAGTATGACGCCTCAGAAACTGATCAACCCCAAGGCCCTTTCGGCCGTGATCCGTGATTTCTTCGGGCGCAGTCAGTTGTCCCAGTTCATGGACCAGATCAATCCGCTGGCGGAATTGACGCACAAGCGGCGGCTGTCGGCCCTGGGCCCGGGTGGCCTGTCGCGGGACCGCGCCGGTTTTGAAGTGCGGGACGTGCACCCGTCGCATTACGGCCGGATTTGCCCGATTGAAACCCCGGAAGGCCCGAACATTGGTCTGATCGCCTCGATGGCCACGTTTGCCCGGGTCAACGAGTTTGGTTTCATCGAAACCCCGTATCGCAAGGTCGAGAACGGCCGCGTGACCGCGCACTTGGACTACCTGACCGCCGACCGCGAGGAGGCGTTTATCATCGCCCAGGCCAATGCGCCGATCGACGAGAAGGGCCACTTCACCACCAACCGCGTTCCCTGTCGGTGCAAGGGCGACTTCATCGATGTCGAGCCCAACCGGATCGATTACATGGATGTCTCGCCCAAGCAACTGGTGTCAGTTGCCGCCGGCCTGATTCCCTTCCTGGAGCACGACGACGCCAATCGCGCGTTGATGGGCTCGAACATGCAACGCCAGGCGGTCCCGCTGCTGCTGACCGAGTCGCCCCTGGTGGCCACCGGCCTGGAGGAGCGCGTGGCGCGGGATTCGCGCGCGGTCATTGTGGCCGAGGAGGCCGGCAAGGTGGCCTCGGTGACGGCCGACAAGATCATCCTCACCCCCGATGGCAAACTCCCGGAGGGCAAGAAGCGGATCAAGACCGACGCGGAGCAAGGCGTCCACGTCTATGTCGTTCGCAAATTCATGCGCTCCAACGCCGCCACCTGCATCAACCAAAAGGTGCTGGTGGAACATGGCGACACGGTGCGCAAAGGCCAGATCATCGCCGATGGCCCCTGCACGCATGGCGGCGAACTGGCCCTGGGACGCAACGTCCTGGTCGCGTTCATGCCCTGGAACGGCTACAACTTCGAAGACGCCATCCTGGTCAGCGAACGCATCGTCAAAGAAGACGTCTTCACCTCGATCCATATCGAGGAATTCGAGGTG
>JAGWYX010000016.1 GCA_018969165.1 Verrucomicrobiota bacterium | reverse complement strand
CGATTGACCCACCAGGTGAAATTCAACAGGAGCTTTTGGAACACGCGCGCCAGGAAGAACCGGTCGCGCGCATCCCCGCTGGCGGTGATCTTGAAAACGCGCCAGGCAGCCCAGGCCTGGACGGGCGGGTTCACGTCGGAGAACTCGAACTCATAGGCCGGCAACTGGCCGTTCGGATGCATATACCACTCGCGCAAAAAGAGCACGAGCTGCTCCTTGGCCAAGGCCGGATCGACCCGCGCGACGGCCACCGAATGAAACCCCAGGTCCCACGCGGCATACCACGGATACTCCCATTTGTCGGGCACCGAGATGACGTCCCGATTAAAGAGATGCCGCCAGGAGCGGTTGCGGCCCTGCTTGCGCTCCGCCGGCGGCGGCGGCTGGCCCGGGTCGCCTTCGATCCAGTCCTTGACGACGTAATGATAAAACTGTTTCGAGCAGAACAGACCGGCATAGGCCTGGCGCGCGACTGGTCGCCCCGGCCCGGAAGCCGGCAAGCGCGTCGCGTAGAATGCGTCGGCTTCGCGCCGGCGCTCCGTGAACACTGCGTCAAACTCGGTGTCGGAATAATTTGTCGGCGGTCCGGATGCGGTCACGAGGCGCAGGGCGATGACGCAGTGGGCCTGGGCCGGGATGGTCAGGCGATACCAGGCGGCCGATTTGGTGCCGTGGCTGCTCGGATTGACCGCGTCCCGGCGGCGGCCAACGACGCACTCGTGAAAGGCATCTTTGACAAAGGGGCTGGGATTCTGCGTCCCGAAGAGTCGAGCCGCATTCGTCTCGTTCTCGGTGAACAGCATCTCCGGCGTCGCGCCGTCCGGGCCCGGCCCGGCAGCCAGTTGGAACCGGCCCAGGGTGGGATGGTCGGCGACGAGGACCCCTTTTTTCGCCAGCGAAATGCGCGGTTTGACCGTGCAGCCTTCGTGCGTGCAACCCCACGACCAGGTGTTGCGAAACCACAACGTGGGCAGGAGGTGCAGCGTCGCCGCCTCAGGCCCCCGGTTGGCCGCCGTCAGACGGAGCAGGATGTCGTCCGGGCCGGCCTTGGCGTATTCGGCGAAGATGTCAAAGTAACGGTTGTCGTCAAAGACTCCCGTGTCGGGGAGTTCGAATTCGGGGTCGCTGCGCGAGCGTCGCCGGTTCTCCTTGACGAGCGGGGCGTAAGGAAACTCGGTTTGGGGATATTTGTAGAGCATCTTGACGTAGGAATGCGTCGGGGTGGCGTCGAGGTAGAAGTAGCACTCCTTGACATCTTCGCCGTGGTTGCCTTGCGGCCCGGTCAAGCCGAACAGGCGCTCTTTGAGAATCGGGTCCCGCCCGTTCCAGAGCGCCACCGCGATGCAGAGGCGGCACTCGCGATCCGTGAACCCGAGCAGGCCGTCTTCACCCCAGCGGTAGGCGCGGCTCCGGGCCTGGTCGTGGGTGAAATAGTCCCAACACTCGCCATCGGCCGAGTAGTCTTCGCGCACCGTGCCCCACTGGCGCTCGGCGAGGTAAGGCCCCCAGCGTTTCCAGTTCTTCTCGCGTCGCGCGTCTTCGTCCAAACGGCGTTGTTCGGTGTTCATTCGGGGTTCAGCACAGTGTGACCACGTTCTTGATGCCGCCGACCTTGCCGAGGAGAACGTCCTGGCACGTCGCGAGCGGAACGCGGTTGGTGATCAACCCCCGCACCGCCGTCGGCCAACGCCGGGCGAAGGTTTCGAGATCGCGGATGGCCGCCTCGAAGGCCGCGCGCCCGGCGTTCACGCTGCCGAGGATGACTTGGTTCTTGAGCACCAGATTGCGCATGATCACGTCGGACTCAATCTCGATTTCCGTTTTGCGCCCCGGCACGCCGGTAAAGACGAAGATCCCGTTGGTGCCGAGTTGTTCGATCACCTCGAACGCCACCTGCGACGCCCCGGCGGCTTCGTAAACCACGTCGATCCGGCCGACCCGTTCCGCCAGTTGACCCACCGAGGTGTTCGCCGCCGAGACATACTCGGCGCCGAGGGATTTGACCAGCCTGGCTTTTGGGCCGCCGTCGGGTTCTATGGAGTAAACGAAGACCGCGAAGCTGGAATTGCGTCGCCCCGGCGCCGGTCTCGATCACTTCCCCCAGCGATTCGTGCCCGAGGACCAGGTGGTCGCTGCCGGCGGGCGGGAGGCCATATTCAAAGGCGCAAATCTCCTTGTCGGTACCACAGACACCGACTTCGAGCATCCGCAACTTGATGCCCGTGGGGCTGGAGATCGCGGACGGCTCCAGCTCGATCAACCGGAGGTCGCGGGTGGTTGGATAAACAGCGACGGCTCTCATGTTCGTTTGCGTAATTTCCTGGATGCAGTTTGAGAAACTCGGCGCGGCGCGGCACGCGTCACCTGCATTGGACGAATCCGCGACGGGAAACAATTCAACTTGCCCATCCGAGGTTGGACGGGAACGATGCCCGATTATTCTACCTGGAATCAACAACGGCGGGGCGGTCGGGCAGGGAGCCGCGCGGTCGAATCGGCGCTGGGGCTACGGCGCGCTCCTGGTCGTGGCCCTGGTCATCGCCGCGCGATTCCTGCCGGTGCGCGCGGCCATCCAAGGCCTGCTCCCCGCGATCCAGCGACTGGGCGTCTGGGGACCGCTGCTGTTTGTCCTGCTGTATATCGTCGCCTGCGTCCTGGGTATTCCCGGATCGCTGCTGACGGTTGGCGCCGGTTTCATTTTCGGCATCGGGCGTGGCCTGGTCTGCGTCTCGGCCGGCTCGACGCTTGGGGCGACGGCGGCCTTTCTGATCAGCCGTCACCTGGCGCGCGAGTGGGTCGCCCGCCGGATCAAAGGCCACCCGCGGTTCGCGGCGCTCGACGAGGCCGTCGGGCGCGCGGGTTGGAAGATCGTCCTGCTGACCCGGCTATCGCCGCTGTTCCCGTTCAACTTGCTGAATTACGCCTTCGGTCTGACGGGCGTATCGCTGCGGGCCTATTGCCTGGCCTCGTGGGTCGGCATGCTGCCGGGCGCCGCCCTGTATGTCTATCTGGGGTCGCTGGTCGGGAATCTGGCCGGCCTGCAGGGCGGTGGGAGAGCGCCGCCGGCCTTGGAATGGATTTTCGGCGGTGTAACCCTGCTGGCGACGCTCTACCTGGCGCGTGTGGCGGGCCGAGCGCTGACACGCAGGGTCTCTGAGGATCCTCTTTGAACCGGCACCCTGCCGAGGTTCACCAGCATCCTCGAGTTCCACGACCTGTTGATCTCAGGTAGGGTTTTGGCGTCGAGGCCGCGCCGACTTTGGCCGTCAACGACCTGCGCCCCCCCGCCGATCGCCGGTGCCAATGGTCCGCGGCGGCGTCTGACGGGTTGACTTTGCCGGAGTTAGTCTGCAGGTTCAGGGCATCCGGCTGTGGCGGAAAACCAGCCGACCGCGCCTTGTGCGCCAAGCAAAACCGCATGACCAACTGCTCGAGCTTCAGCAATTACGTCGCGCGCCTCCACCAATTCATGCGCGAGGCGACGCAGGGATTCGCTCCGGGATCAGTACCGCGGCCGGGTTGGCTGCCGGCCTTGGAAGGGACTCCGCTCGCCGAGCCCGCCCGAAGTGGAGCGGGAGACATTCCGCCGGCCGCACGCTTCGGCGCCCGGCCAGCCGGCCGACCGGTTTCCCGGCCGGACACGTTCGACCTGACCTTTGGACTATTGGCGCGGGAGTTGTTCGCCCTGCAATTCGCCCACAACGCGCCCTACCGCCAGTTTTGCGAGGCGCGAGGAATCACGCCTCGAACCGGGGCCGACTGGACCGCGCTTCCGGCGGTCCCGACCGCGGCGTTCAAGGACCAGGAGTTGACCAGCCTTGGGCCGGGCGAGCGGACGGCGGTCTTCTACTCCAGCGGCACGACCGAACACCGTCACAGCCGTCATTTTCACTGCGCCGAATCGCTGGCCGTTTACGAAGCCTCGCTCTGGCCCTGGTTTGCCGCGCACTTGTTGGCGGGGATCGAACCGGGGGAGCGGATTCCTGGCCGAGACCCATTGGGACTGGGGTTAAGCCTCTGCTGCCTGACGCCGCCACCGACCCGGGCGCCCCACTCGTCCCTGGCGCACATGTTCGAGGTGGTCCGGCGCAACCTGGCCCAACCCGCCTCGGCCTTTGTCGGGCAAGCGGACCCTACCGGGACCTGGACACTCGACCTGGAGGCGGTTGTGGAGGTCTTCCAGCGAGCCGAAGCCGACCGACAGCCATTGCTGGTTCTGGGCACCGCCTTCTCGTTCGTCCACTTGTTGGATGCGCTCGAGGGTCGATCGAAAAAGTTCCGGCTCGCGGGCGAATCACGCGTGATGGAAACCGGCGGTTACAAAGGCCGCGCGCGGGTCATTCCCAAACCGGAACTGCACGCCGCGATCGCGCGCCAGCTCGGGGTTCGGCCGACCCACATCGTCTGCGAATACGGGATGTGCGAGCTAAGTTCCCAGGCCTATGACACCGCCCCCGGCGCCCCCCAACGGCAACACCCGGCGCGGGTCTTGCGCTTCCCTCCGTGGGCCCGGGTTCAAGTGATCTCACCCGATACACAGCGGGAGGTGGCGGAGGGCGAAACGGGTTTGATTCGGGTCTGCGATTTGGCGAATGTTCACTCGATTATGGCCATCCAAACCGAAGACCTCGGTATTCGCCGCGGCGCCGGTTTCGAGTTGATCGGCCGGGCGGCCCTGACTGAACCGCGCGGTTGCTCGCTCCTGGGGCGCGAGCTTTGCCATTGAACCCTGCGCCACCCCGCCGGTTCCTGAGAGGCTGAGCCGCATGCCATCCCCCCAACAGCACCGGACCCGCACGCTGTGGTTGTGTGGCGTGTTGCACGCCTTCACGCACCTTTACCAGGTGGCCCTGCTGCCGCTTTACTTGCTGATCCAGGCCGATCTGAAGCTGGCCAGCGTCGGCCAGTCAACGTTTCTAATGACAGCCATGATGCTGGCTTATTTTATCCCGAGTTATCCGCTGGGGATGCTGGCGGACCGGCTGAGCCGCAAACGGTTGCTGGGGATCGGGCTGGCGATCAACGGGCTCGGGTTTGTCGTGCTGGCGTGGGCGCCCAACTACCCGCTGGCCGTGGCGGGCGTGGTGCTCGCCGGTCTGGGCGGCAGTTTCTATCATCCGGCCGCGACGGCGATGATCGCGCGCTTGTTCCCGGTGGGCACCGGCAAGGCCCTGGGCCTGGCCGGGGTCGGGGCCAGCGTGGGCTTTTTTCTGGGGCCGGTTTACGCGGGTTGGCGCGCCGCCTCCGCCGGGTGGCGCGCGCCGGTCCTGGAACTGGGCGTGCTGGGGATGATCGGCGCGGGCCTGTTCGCGTGGCTGGCGCAGGAGGAGTCGGGGTCCAGAGAAACATCGGCGCAAACCGCGGGTGCGGCGGTCGAGGAAGACCGGGGAAGGTGGAAGACCCCCGCCGTTGCCTGGCCGCGCAGCGGGCTCATGAAGCGGGTAGGGCGACGCCGACCCGGCGCGCCGTCATCCAATCCGTCGGCGGCGCGGCCGGAGGGCGCAGCCCAACCGCGCGGCGGTTCGGGGAGCGAGGTTGGAGCCAGAGTTGGCGGAAGGTCAGCGGAGAGCATCTTCCCGACGTGGGTCCTGTGGTGCTTTTTTCTTGCCGCCAGCGTGGCCTTCGCGTTGCGGGACTTCGCTGGCACCAGCATGGGCACGCTCAGTTCGCTGTTCCTCCAGCAAGCGCGCGGATTCGACCTGGAGGCAACCGGCCTGGCCTTGAGCGCGATATTCCTGGCCAGCATAGTCAGCAATCCGCTGTTCGGCGGGCTGAGCGATCGCGGCCGGATCCGCTGGACCTGCCTGGTGCTGGTGCTGGCGGCGGGGATGGTGGCCCTGTTTCCCCGCGTGCCGGCTGAGGCGGTCGTGCCGGTCCTGGCCGTGTACGGCTTCTTCTTCCTGGCCAATTACCCGATCGTCGAGGCAGCGCTGATGGAATCCGTGCCCGACGCGGTGCGCGGGCGGGTCTTCGGGCTTTTCATCACGATCAGCGGTTTGGGAGGCAACCTGTCGCACGGGTTGATGGGGCGCTGGGTGAAGCACCAGGGCGTCGGTGCCGGGAGCCCCGCCACTTATGATTCGGTCTATGTCTTCCTCTCGTCGCTGATCCTGCTGTCCTTGCTGGGCCTGCCCTGTCTGCATGCGATCCGCAAACGCGAGCGCGCGGACGCAATCCTGGGCGGCGGCCCAGCCACCCAACCCGCCTTGGGCGAGCCCGACTTCCCATGAACCTGCCGAACTTCTTTTTGGCTGACCTGCCGCCCGAGGCCATCCTGCAGCCGAGCATGATCCGCGAGGCCTGCCAATGTCTGCGGCGCAATCGCCGCCAATACCTGCTCGAGCGCTCGACCGCCGACGTGATTGCCGCGCTCGACGAGGTCGCGCGGCGATGGCTCGACCCGGGTGATCGTTTTCGCCGGCTGGCGCTGGACGGCGGGCCGCGGGCCACGGGCTTCGCGCCGGCGACCCTGGTCAGCGGCCTGGAAACATTCTTTGGGCAACTGACGGCGGAGCACCTCCAGGCCCTGGTACGCCAGGACCTGGGACACCTCCGACGCCTGGACGCCCTGTCCGCCAGCGGCGACGAGGCATCTGCCAGGCACGCGGCCCTGGCGTGGGGACCGGAATTGCTGGGGCATGTGACAGCCGGGCAATTGCCCGTGCCGGCGCTCATGAGCATGGTGCTCGGACTGCTGGTGCGGTCGGCGCAGTTCGTCAAGTGCGCCAGCGGCGCCTCGCTCATCCCGCGGTTGTTCGGTCATTCCCTTTATGCGCTGGAGCCGAAGCTGGCCGCCTGCTTGGAGATCGCCGAGTGGCGGGGCGGTCACCACGAGCTGGAAGGGGCCTTGTTTGACGAGGCGGATTGCCTGACGGCCACCGGCAGCGACGAAGCCCTGGCCGCGATCCGGCAACGCCTGCCGCCACGGGTGCGTTTCCTGGGCTACGGGCATCGGGTCAGCTTTGGCTACGTGACCAACGCCGCAATGACCGGCGCCCAGGAACACCGGGTTGCGGCGCGCGCGGCCGCCGACGTGGTGGCCTGGAACCAGCTCGGTTGCCTCTCGCCGCACGTAATCTACATCGAGCGCGGCCCGCAAGCGTGCGCCGAGGGCTTCGCCGAATTACTGGCGGGCGAACTGGCCAAACGCGAGGAAACCGAGCCGCGCGGCTCGGTGTCGGTCGAGACCGCGGCGGTGATCGCCTCACGTCGGGCGTTTTACGAGGTGCGCGCGGCCAACCTGCGGGAGACGCGCCATTGGTTTAGTCCCGCGGGAACGCATTGGACGGTGATTTACGAGGCCGACCCGCTGTTTCAGGCCTCGTGTCTCCACCGGTTCGTCTATGTCAAGGATGTGCCGGACCTTGACACGGCGCTGCAGGGGGCCGAGGCGGTCCGCGGCCGGGTCTCGACCGTCGGCCTGGCGGCGACCGATGAGGAAGCGGCGCCGCTCGCGGTGCGCCTGGCCCGCTGGGGCGTGACGCGGGTTTGTCCCCTGGGCCGTATGCAGTCGCCGCCCCTGGGCTGGCGCCATGACGGCCGCCCCAGCCTCGGCGACCTCGTCACCTGGACGGACTGGGAGCAGTAAATCAAGCCAAGGACCGAGCATGGAACTGCGCAAAACCTTTCAATTCGAAGCGGCACACTCGTTGCCGGCGGTGCCCGCCACGCACAAATGTCGGCGGCTGCACGGACACAGTTTCAAGGTCGAGATCGGCGTGGTGGGCGAGTGCGATCCGAAGCTGGGATGGGTGATGGACTACGCCGATATCGCCCGGGCCTTCGAGCCGATCTGGGAGCAACTGGACCACCGGCATCTGAACGAGGTTCCCGGCCTGGAAAACCCGACCAGCGAGAACGTCGCGGTCTGGATCTGGGATCGGCTTAAGCCGCGATTGCCGCAATTGTCGGAGGTGGTGGTGGCCGAGACCTGCACGGCGCGCTGCGTCTATCGCGGTCCGCATCC
Organism: Verrucomicrobiota bacterium; assembly: GCA_018969165.1. GTDB lineage: Bacteria > Verrucomicrobiota > Verrucomicrobiia > Limisphaerales > JAGWYX01 > JAGWYX01. The sequence continues at coordinate 6,583 of JAGWYX010000016.1, read as the reverse complement.
GCCAGAACCGGCGGATGGGAAGTCGAAGGATGAATGGAACAGTTGACCTGAGGTCCGCGGCGGCGCCTCGCTAGGCATTTGTCCTAGCCAGGGATAGGGCTGGGCCGGAATTGCAAAGCCGGGGGGAGGTGGCATGTTGGGGGTACGATGAACGCGACCCAACCGAACCTGACGCCCGGCCAGGGCAAACCCAAGGTCAAGGTGGTGATGCTCTACGAGGATTTGGCGACCGGCTTGCGGGCCAAACAGACCTTCGACCACCTCATCGGCCGCCTCGGCGAGCACTTTGTGTTTCACAGCAAGCTTTGGAAGTTTGGCGTCCTCGAGATGGCGGCCTGCCGCGACCTGGCCGCCGCCGACTTCGACGACGCCGACCTGATCCTGATCGCCGCGCATGGCACCCGGCAGTTCCCATTCGAGGTCAAGAACTGGCTGGATCGGTGTCTGGCACAGGCACGTCCCGGGCGCCGCGCCCTGGTCTCGCTGGTGGACACGCGGGACGAGACCTCGGCCGACATCAGCGCCCTTTGTGATTCCCTCCGGGAAGTGGCGGAGAAGGCGAGCATGGATTACTTCTGTCGGCGGGCCGACTGGTTGGACGAAGAGTCGGGGTATTCCCTGGAGAAACTCCAGGAGCGCGCCCAAGCCAAGTCGTCGATGATCGAGGAGATCTTGCGGCAGTCCTCCTCCCACGCGCGCTGGGGCATCAACGAGTGACGCGTCCGGGCGTCAGGGTTTGACCAGGGCCTTTTCGACCGCGGCGGGAAGGGCCTCGCCGCGCAAATCCTTGGCCAGAATCCTCCCTTGGCCGTCCAGCAGGTAACTCGCCGGGATGCTCATCACGCCGTATTTGACCGCCAGCGAATTGGTCCAGCGCTTGCCGTCAAAGTACTGGGGCCAGGCGACGCCGCGTTCCCGGATGAAGTTGGCCAGGGCCTGCCGGTCACTGTCCAGGCTGATCCCGATGATCTCGAAGCCCTTGGGGTGAAGTTGCTGGTAGGTGCGCAGCACGTTGGGGAACTCCCCCACGCACGGGCCGCACCACGTCGCCCAGAAATCGATCAGGACCACTTTGCCTTTGAAGCGCGCGACGGAGAGCGGATTGCCCTCGAAATCCTTCCCCGCGAAATCGGGGAAGGTCTTGCCGACGGCCAAGGCCTTCTGGATTTTGCCGGCCGCCGCCTGCCGTTCGAGGCTGGCGAGCATGGCCTCGGCCCGCTTGCCCTGCGTCGTCTCGGGGAAATCGGCTTTAAGTTTCCGCACCAAATCGCTGGCCTTGTCGGGGTCGTTCAAAACCTGGGCATAGAGCAGGGCCTCCATGAACAGGATTTGCGCCACCTCGTCGGTCTTTTCGCCCTGGTGCTCGGCCAAGAGGGCATCGAACTGCCGAAGGTCGCCCGCCAGGTCCTGCGGGCTGCGCTGGCCCTGCGCCAGCTTGTTGTTGATCCGGCTGACGAGGTCCTTCAACTCGGCCTTCGCATCGCCTTTTTCGGCCGCCACCCCCACGCCACCCCAAACCAGCATGAACCCGAAAACCAGGAGGAGGATTTTTTTCATATTGGTCGGCGAGCGGAGGCTCGATTGGGGTTGACGAGGAGCGATCCAACCACGGCCTTGGGCTCGTCGCAAGGCAATTCGGGCAATTCAGGCTTCGGGTTGGGTCTGGCCGGGAGGGATTGGGTCATTCGGTCCCCTGGGTGTAGCGTTCGAGGGTGCGCTTGGCCAAGCGCAGCCCGGCGTCCTCGAGCGCGCGCCCGGCCAGCGGATTCGTGGGATCCTCGGTGGCGTGGTCGCGGTACACCGGGTCGTGCCAGCCTTCGATGTTGAGGTCCGAGTCATAACCGGCGCGCAGCAGGGCATGCACGATCTCCGCCCAGTTGGCCTGGCCCAATCCCGGGAAGCGGTGTTCGGCGACGCCGGGATGGCAGATCCCATAGGCGTTGAGCAAATCGCGGTTGAGGAAGGCGTCCTTGGCGTGGACATGAAAAATCTTCCGGCCGAACCGGTGGACGTTGGCAACCGGGTCGATCAACTGGCAGAGCAAATGGCTGGCATCCCACTCCAGGCCGAGGTTCGCGCACCGGGTTTCATTGAAGAGCCGTTCCCACATGGCCGGCTGGGCGAGCATGTTGTAGCCCATGATCGGCAAATGGTAACGTCCCTGCGGACAATGCTCGAAGGCGATCCGCACCCCGTGATCGGCTGCCAATTGCGCCAGCGGCTCCCAAAACCCGAGCAACTGCGGCAGGAAATTCTCGAACGGCTCATAAACCGGGTTTCCGCCCCGCTCGTTGAGCGTGGTCTGGATCACCGCCCCCGGGAATCCCGCCACGGTTTTGACCCCGATCTGCCCCGCCACCTCGATGGCCCGGGTGAACACCGCGCGGGCGTGGTCTGTCTGGCGCGGGTCGAGCGGGTTCTGGTACCACGCGCCGATGGCTGAGATGCGCAGATTGCGCGTGCGGGCTTCGGCGGCAATCTCGGCGGCGGCTGACTTCCAGTCCTCGTGCTCCGGCGCCACCGGGCTTTGGGTGAAGGCGACCCATTCGATCGAGCCGAAGCCGAGGCGCTGGACCCGGTTCAATTCGGCCACCTCGGCTCGTGTCAGCACACCAACTCGCATGGATTCCTTGTCGAGCATCCGGCCGGGAATTGCGAGCCAAAAGGCTCCCGCGCCGCCGGGGCGGTTGGCCGACGCGCTGGCCGGTTGGTCCCCGGTCCGGGGCGGCGCCGGTGAAATTGCTTGTGGGCCCGGTTCATCTGGCCAGAATTCGGCCGCTTGACCCGAACGATGTGGCGAACGTGCATCTTGCTGCCGCTGGCGGCTGGGATGGTCACCGCGGTGACCGCCGAGAACTGGCCGTGCTGGCGCGGGCCGCGCGGGGACGGGAGCAGCCTCGATGCCCGCGCGCCCGTCCATTGGAGCGCCGCCAGCAACGTCGTGTGGCGGACCGAACTGCCTGGGACCGGCCACGCCTCGCCGATTGTCTGGAACGACCGCCTCTTCACCGTCACCGCCGTGCCGGGCTTGGAGACCCGGGACCTGCTCTGCCTGGATCGCCGGGACGGCAGGATGCTCTGGCAACAAACGGTGCTCACGGCGCCGCTCGAGAAAAAGCACACGCTCAACAGCTTCGCCTCCAGCACCCCGGCCACCGACGGCCAGTCGATCTACGTCGCCTTTCTCGACCGGGACCAGATGCTGGCCGCCGCGTACGACTTCGACGGCCGTCGGCGCTGGCTGGCGCACCCCGGTCCGTTCCACAGCATGCACGGCTTTTGCAGCTCGCCGGTCCTCTACCAGGACCTGGTCCTCCTCAACGGCGATCACGACGGCGATTCCTACCTGGTCGCGCTGGACCGGCAGACCGGCCAAACCCGCTGGAAGACCCCGCGCCTCCATCACACCCGCAGCTATTGCGTTCCACTCATCCGCCCCATGGCGGGCCACACGCAGATGGTGCTGTCGGGCGACAAGTGCGTGGCAAGTTATGATCCCGCCAATGGCCGGTTGCGCTGGATCATTGACGGGCCGACCGAGCAGTTCGTCGCCTCGCCGGTTTATAGTCCTTCCGCCGGGCTGGTCTTCATCACCGCCGGCTTTCCAGAACATCATATCCTGGCCATCCGCCCCGACGGCGAGGGCAACGTCACCCGGACACACATCGCCTGGCGCACCACGCGCGGCGCCGGCTACGTGCCGTCGCCCCTGGTGATCGACAAGTATCTGCTGGTCGTCTCCGACGCCGGCGTCGCCACCTGCTTCGAAGCGAGCACCGGCAGGGTGTTCTGGGCGGAGCGCCTGGGCGAACAACATGCGTCGCTGGTCGCCGCGGCGGGTCGGGTCTATTTCCTGAACGACCAGGGCGTGATGAACGTGATCCAGGCGGGGCCGGCCTTCGCGCCGATCGCCCGGAACGAAATCGGCGAGCCCTGCTTCGCCTCGCCGGCGATCAGCGATGGCGACTTGTTCCTGCGCGGCGATCGGTCCCTGTTCTGCGTGCGCGAAATCGGCGCGCGGCCGGCCACGCGCGGAGATGGATTCTGATCGCTCTGTTCCGGCACGCGATTTTGGTAAGCCGTCGCGCGTGACTCCGGATCGCCTGAACGACGTCGCGACCTGCGGTAAGTTATTCCTTGATGTCCATTGGTCCCGTCCCCTACCCTCGCCCGCATGTTCGCCGCCCGCTTACTGACCTGCCCGGCTTGGCCCAGCCTCCTCAACCGGCAACGAACGCCAATGAAAACTCTGGCGCTCGAATGGGTCCGCCGACCGACCTCCCGGTGACCAGCCTCCCGTTTGTGCTTTGTCGCGGCACCCCGCCCGGGTCGATCGCGCATCCGCCCGGCGCCGAGGAACCCGAGTGAGAACTGGCGAACAGAAGCGCGCCCTCGCGACTGCCGTGCGCGCCGCCCGCGCCGCCGGCGACTTGATGCGCCAAAACTGGCACGCGACGAAAAAGGTCCAGGCGGCCAGTCGGCACGACCTCAAGCTCGAGCTGGATGTGCGCTGCCAGCGATGCATCGAGACCGCCCTCGCCGCGGCGTTCCCTCGCCTGCCTGTGCTCGGCGAGGAAGGCACCCGAGGCGACCTCGCCGCCCCCGTTCGCTGGGTCGTCGATCCGATCGACGGCACGGTCAACTTCGCCTACGGGATTCCGCACGCCTGCGTGTCCATTGCCTTGCAGGCGCAGCGGGCTGCGCGCGGACGGCCATTCCGCGATGAGGCGGATTATCAGACACTGGTCGGGGTGGTGTACGATCCGTTTTGCGATGAACTCTGGACCGCGTTGCGCGGCGGGCGCGCCCGTTTGAACGACCGGCCGGTCCACGTCAGCCGCCGGAACAAACTGGACGAGGCGGTTATTTCCCTCGGGTTCGCCAAGCGCCCCGAGACCCGGGTGGCCATGCTGTCCGTTTTCAACTCGCTGATCCCACGCGTGCGCAAGGTCCGGATCCTGGGCGCCGCCGCCCTCGGGATGGCCTACGTGGCCAGCGGCCGCCTGGATGCTTACATCGAGCAGGGACTGCGGTTGTGGGACATCGCCGCGGCCGGTTTGATCCTCGAGTGCGCCGGCGGCGAGTTCTGGCATCGCGCCCTCCCCGGTGAACACACCTACTCCGTGCTGGCCAACAACGGCCTGCTCCGTCCGCGCCTCCAGCGGATTGGGGACGGCGGCCGTTGATCTGCGCCGCCGAAGCCACTCGCGAATCATGACTCCCACCCACCGGCCGACCCGTTGCCTGATCCACCTGTTGCTGCTGGCAACGCTCGGTCTTTCACCGGTCGCGCGCGGTGGTACGCTGGCCATGTTCCGCACGCCGCTCGGGGAGCTGGACGTCGAGTTGTTCGACCAGGAAAAACCGATCACGGTCCAGAATTTTCTGAGCTACGTGGCGAGCGGTGTTTACAGCAACATGTTCCTCCACCGCTGCGTGCCCGGCTTCATTGTGCAGGGCGGCGGATTTTTCGTCACCAACCCGTTCACGGCGCCGGCGATCGAGCCGGTCCCGCAGTTCGCCCCGATCACCAACGAGTTCAATGTCGGCCCGCGGCTCGCGAACACCTACGGCACCCTGGCCATGGCCAAGGTGAGCGGCGCCACCAACTCGGCCACCGCCCAGTGGTTCTTCAACCTCGCCGACAATTCCACCAACCTCGATAATCAAAACGGCGGGTTCACCGTGTTCGGCCGCGTGGTGGGCGGGACCAACGTTTTGAATCGCTTCAACGACACCTCGGGCACCAATGGGATAACGGAGGTGGACTTTAGCGGCGTGCTCGGCGCGCCATTCGACACCCTGCCAATCCTCTATCACGGTCAGACCAACGTGACCTACGCGGACTTGATTTACACGCAAGTCTCGGTGCTGCGCCTGCAAGTGACCCTCGACGCCGGCGGCCGGGAGCTTTCGTGGAACAGCGTTAGCAACCGGCTCAATACCGTCGAGTTTGCCACCCACCTGCCGCCCACCTGGCAGACGCTCGTCAGCACCCCAGGCACCGGCGGCCCGTTGCAGGCGACCGATCCCGCCACCAATTCCCCCACCCGCTTCTACCGCGTCCGCATCGATTTCAGCGCGGCGAATTGAGCCGGCGCAGGGCGGTCCGGAAGGCCGCCAGGGTATCCGGGCTGACGTGGTGCTCGATCCCCTCGGCGTCCATCTCCGCCACCCGCTCGGGAATCCCGAGGGACCGAAGAAAGGCCACGACGGTCTCATGCCGGCTCTTGCACGTGGCCGCCAGTTGTCGCCCTTTGTCGGTAAGAAAAATGGCGCGATAGGGTTGCGAGGTGACGAAACCGCCCTTTTGGAGACGGGCGATCGTCCGGTTCACCGTCACGTGGGTGACGCCGAGCCGATTGGCCAGGTCCACCACCCGCGCCTCGCCGGTCTCCGTCACCAGGTCGGCGATGGCTTCCACGTAGTCCTCGGCAATCTCGGCGGCGTGTTCGCGGCGGGTTTGGGAGAGGTTCTCCGCCTGGCGCGGCGACCCGCCGCGCCCGCGCCCCTTGTCGGAGGCTACTCGTTGGCTTGAGGGCATGGCTTTTGCCGACATTCAACCAAGATGGCCGTTGACAGT
>JAGWYX010000774.1 GCA_018969165.1 Verrucomicrobiota bacterium | reverse complement strand
GTGCCGAAAAAACCGACAGCGCCCTTCGGGGTCTCCTTACGTGCGGATTTGGGGGCAAGGGTCAGGCTTGACAGAGCCCCCTGTCTTGTGCTTGGTTCCCGGCGTGCAGCCTAATTCCGGCCTCCTTCCTGAGGCCGGATGCGGGGGAACCAAAGTCCCGCCGTGATGCGGGACCGGGGCGAAGGGCGACGACGCAGTGCGCCCGGGTCACTTTCAAGACCCAGCCCGTCAGCTAACCTCGTCGGCATTTGGAAGGGCGATCCTCTGGAGCCGCCAAGTCGGCGGCCTCCCAAGATTTCCCCAATCGCAAATCGTGCGCGGTCGCGCCCGCGGCCAGAATGGCCGCCGGCCTGAACCGCGCGAACCGGCCATCGCGCTATGCATGAATCATCCTGGGTGGCGCGGGTGAGGACCTGGGTCCTCGGCAAACCCCGCAGCCTGTCGGATCGGAATATTTTTCATAAACTGTCGTTGATCGCCTTTTTCGCCTGGGTCGGCCTGGGGGCCGACGGTCTATCGTCATCGTGTTATGGTCCGGAGGAGACCTTCCTGGCGCTCAAGAGCCACACGTATCTCGGGGTGTTTGTCGCGCTGGCGGCGGCGTTGACCGTCATGGTGATCAGCGCCAGTTATTCGCAGATCATCGAGCTGTTCCCTTCCGGCGGTGGCGGCTACCTGGTCGCCAGCAAATTGCTCTCCCCACGCCTGGGCGTCGTGTCCGGGTGCGCCTTGTTGATCGACTACGTGCTGACGATTACGATCTCGATCGCCAGCGGGGCGGATGCACTGTTCAGCCTCCTGCCCCCGGCCTGGCAGGTTCACAAGTTCGCCTTCGAGCTGTTCGGTGTCCTGGTCTTGACCACCTTGAACCTGCGCGGGGCCAAAGAGGCCGTCCTGCCGTGGGTGCCGATCTTCACGGCGTTTGTCCTGACCCACGCCTTTGCCATTGGCTACTGTCTCCTGACCCACTTGTTTGCCGTGCCGGCAATCGTCCATTCAGTGGCGCTTGACTGCGGCAAAGCGCAGTCGGAGATCGGGACGATCGGGATTCTGATCATGCTCCTGCGCGCCTACAGCATGGGGGCGGGCACCTATACCGGGATCGAGGCGGTCAGCAACGGATTGCCGATCCTGCGCGAGCCGCGGGTGCAAACGGGCAAACGCACGATGCAATACATGGCCTTGTCCCTCGCCATCACCGTCGCCGGCCTGATGATTGCCTACCTGCTCTTCGGCGTGAAACCCAGCGAGGGCAAAACGCTCAACGCCGTCCTGTTCGAGCAGATGACCGCGGACTGGCCCGGCAAGTGGGGCCTGGGATTCGTGGTGCTGACCCTGGCGTCGGAGGCGGCGTTGCTGTTCGTGGCGGCGCAGACCGGTTTCCTGGACGGCCCGCGCGTGCTGGCCAACATGGCGGTGGACCGCTGGTTCCCGGCGCGCTTCGCCACGCTCAGCGACCGGTTGGTGACCCAGAAGGGCATTCTCCTGATGGGAGGGGCCGCGCTGGCCATGATGGTTCATACCCGCGGCTCGGTGGATACCCTGGTGGTCCTTTACAGCATCAACGTGTTCATCACTTTCAGCCTGTCGCAACTGGGCATGGTCCGCCACTGGCGGGCGGTCAAGGCACAAGACCCCCGCTGGACCAGAAAACTGGCCATCAACGGCGTCGGTTTCCTGCTCACCGCCTTCATCCTGGTGTCGCTGACGGCGATCAAATTCCGCGAGGGGGGCTGGTTGACCTTGTTGATCACCGGGCTGCTGGTTGTCGCCGCGCTGCTGACCAAGCGCCATTACCTGGCGACGCTCCAACTCCTGCGTCGCCTCGATGACCTGGTCCTGGCGGCCGACGCGCCCCGGCCGGAGGTGGCCCACTCGGTCGGGGAACTGGCGCAACCGGCGCAGGAGATCAACTTGAACGCCAAGACCGCCGTCGTCCTGGTCAACGGGTTCAATGGCCTGGGGCTGCACACGCTGCTGGGCGTGATCCGCCTGTTCGGCGCCACCTTCCGCAATTTTGTGTTTGTCGAGGTCGGCCAATTGGACGCCGGCAACTTCAAGGGGGCCGACGAGATCGCGCATCTCCAAGGGAAGGTGGCGGCCGACCTCGATCGTTACGTGCAATTCATGCGCCGGCGCGGGTATTACGCCGAAGGCGCCTCGAGCATCGGCATCGACGTGGTCGAGGAGGTGGCCCGGCTGGCGCCGGGGATTGCCGCGCGGTTTCCGCAGGCGGTCTTTTTTGGCGGGCAACTGGTGTTTCCACGCGAGACGTTCCTGACGCGCTGGCTGCACAACTACGCCGTGTTCGCCGCGCAACGCCGCTTGTACCAGGAAGGTCTGCCATTCCTGGTGCTGCCAATCCGGGTGTAAGCAGACGCGAGACTCCCTGAACCGTGGAACTTGCTGTAACCAAGTCAAGTTCTGGCGTCTCTTTCGCGGTCTGTGTTCTTCCCCTCAAGGACTCCACGAGCGCGGCGCGCCAGGTCCATTCTTCATGGGAGCAGGCTGACCCCAGAGAACCGACTGGCTGCGACGGCGGCGTGGGTATCGAGATGAGTCCAGTTACCCAGCGAGTCGGCCTGATTGGTTACCACCGGCTTCCACGGATGCTCCCGATCAGCACGTGCACAGGAGGCAGCGAGGTCCTTTCTACGGCCTGGTCGCGATTGCGGGTGATGACGATCGGAGCCCGATCGCGACACACCTGGTCCATGACCGCCGCCAACCCCTCGCGCGCTGCCGTGTAAGTCATCGCTTTCATTTCTG
>JAGWYX010000773.1 GCA_018969165.1 Verrucomicrobiota bacterium | reverse complement strand
AGGCGCCCCAGTTCGCAGCAAAAAAGCATGCCGAGCAACATGCCGAGGGTCATGCCCACCAGCGCGGGCAGAAACGACGCTGTCGAACCCGTCCACTCCACCGCCAGCGCGCCGCCGTAGCCCATGCCCGCCATCATGCCCAGCGCGGATAAGACTCCCAGCCAGACCCGGTTCAGCCCGGCGCGGTTGGCCGCGTCGCGCAGCATGGGCGGCAATCCGAGGATGAGCATTCCGACATACATCCAGGGCAGGTGGAAAGCGCCGGCAGCGAGGAGTGAATGCGGATGACACCCGAGGCATACCCCGTTCTGCACCACCGGCGAAAACCCGGCGTCGGCCCACCAACCCAGCAACATCCCCCAATTGCCCGCCCCGAGCATCGCGCCGGCCATGCCGGCATACCGTTGCAATTCGGGATTGCGGGTGCGGGCTCGGGTGATGCCGAATCCCAAGGCGAGGCACATCAAGACGACCGCCGCGGCGCTCCACGACCAGAGTCCCCCCAGCCAGGCAATGTAGGGACCTTGCAAGGCGACCAACACTCCGTAGAACTTCGCAGGGCGCAAGTCCAACCCCTGCAGAATTCCCGTCATTCGAGTGCCCGGCGAGCCGACTCCCACATCGGCCCGCGCGCCGTCGGCGCGGGCGGGGTTTCGCCCCCCTGAAACGACCTGGACCTCAGCGAGTCCACAGCATGGCTCCGTCCCATCCGCACAGCGCAGCGCCCGCCAGGAGACCACCGCACTTGACAGCACCATCAGCAACGCGGCCACCACCGGATGCAAGCAGCCGGACGCCGCCAGAACCACGCCGATGGTGTTGTAGGCCGCCGCAAACAGGAGGTTGGCGCGGATTGAGGCGCGGACCTGGCGACACAAGGCCACCGCCCACGGGACCACGCGCAAATCCCCGCCATACAGCACCGCGTCGGCCTGCGCCGTCGCGAGACCCGCCCCGTGATCGAGGGCGATGCCCACGGTCGCCACGCCCAACGCCACGGCATCATTCACACCATCACCCACGAAGCCGACCCGGGCGCCGGCGCACTGCAGCGTCTCGACTGCCTGCGCCTTCTGTGTCGGGGTCAAGTCGCCGCGCACCGGTGCCAGCCCAAGCTGCCGCGCCCGCGTCGCCTGATCGCCGGTCATGACGGTCACCGTGACACCGAGCGCTTCGACGGCGGCCATCGCGGCGGGGGTCGAGTCGCGGAGTCGCTCGCGTACGGCGGCCACCGCCTCGAGCCGGTCATCGACCTCGACGTACACCAGGTTGTCCGCCGGCGTGTGGCGCAGGCCGGCCAGCAGCGGGGCTTCGGTCGTCAGGTCGCTCATCAGCTCTCTGCGGCCGATGCGCAGGTGAAGTTCCCGGCCATCCGCGGATTGCACCCACGCCTCGAGTCCGCGAGCCGGGACAGTTTTCACCGACCGGACCTCCAGCGACGGCGGGACGGATCGCGCCGCGTCGCCGACAAATGCGCGCGCGACCGGGTGCGAGGACCGGGCCTGCACCGCGTGCAGGAGGTCCAGCAGCTCGTGTCGGCGCATGGCATTATCGGCGCTGGCGAGGTCGATCAAGGAAAGTCGTTCCTCGCTAAGCGTGCCGGTCTTGTCAAAGACGACATGCGTCACTGCGGCCAGGCGATCGATCAAGTCCCCATGACGCGGCACCAATCCGCGGGCGGCCAACGAGGCGAGCCCGTTCCACAAGCCCACCGGCGTCGCCAGGCCCATCGCGCAGGGACAGGCCACCAGCAGGACGGCCAAGGCGTTGAACAAACCGACAGTGAACCCTTGTCGCACGGTCCAGAACCCGAAGGTCCCCAACGCCACCACCAGCACCAGGGGTAAAAACCAGCGAACGAGGCGGTCCGCCTCGGCCTGGATTGCCGAAGGCACGTCGCGGGCGGTCGTAACCATCGCCAACAGGCCATCGAGCCGACGTTGGTTGCCACGCGTGGTCGCCTCGATGACCAGTTCGCCGTCCTCGGAATACGAACCGGCAAAAACCTCGTCTCCGTCGCGGCGCACCACCGGGAAAGGTTCGCCCGTCAGCGGGGTTTCGCGGATGAACGCCGCGCCGCGGACGACCCGTCCGTCGATCGGGATTGCTTCGCCGGCAAAGACCTGAATGCGATCACCGGGTTTGACTTCCACCGCCCGCCGGGTGACCACCGATCCGTCCGACCGCAGAATACGACAAGCGTCGAAGGCATCCTGGAGTTTCCTGGACTCGGCGAGCGCGCGGGCGCGGGACCGTGCGCCGAGAGTCTTGCCCACGGTATAAACGGTCAGGAGGATCGCGACGACTTCGTAGTAAACCGCCCCGAAGCCGGTGAGGGTGGAATGCAGCGAGGCGCCGAAGGCGCCGACGACCCCGGCCAGGAACAAGAGTTCGATGGTGATTTGACGGCGCCCGAGCGAGTCGAGGGCGGCGCGCCAGAGCGGCACGCCCAGGATCGCGAAAACCGCCAAGGCCGAGAGGATGAGAGCGGCGTGGAGGAGAAGCCGGGTCGAGCCCGTGGGCGCCGCCAGGTTGACGGCCAGGCCCAGCAGCATGGCTTGACCGGCGATGACAGCGCCGACCCCGATCTTGAACCACGTCGTCTCCGCCGCGGGCATTTCGGCCAGGGTCTTCTGCCCGCTCTCGCCCAGTAGCCGGCAGCCGTAGCAGCAGTAGCGCCGGTGCGAGCCGTCCTGGCGCGCCTGCCCGACGAGCGGTTCGGCCGGCAATGGCGCATCGCAATAGGCGCAATGCTCGAGCGGTGTTCGCGTGTCAACCGTC
>JAGWYX010000772.1 GCA_018969165.1 Verrucomicrobiota bacterium | reverse complement strand
GGCCGCCTACGCTCGCGCGCAAGACCAACGGCTGATCCAGTTCATCCAAGACGCCCGTGTCCTGATCATCGACGCGCAATATGACGCGACCGAATACCCGTCGCACGTGGGCTGGGGGCATAGCTGCGTTGATGACGTCGTGGACCTGGCCCTGGGCGGACGGGTGAAGAACCTGTTCCTTTTTCATCATGATCCGGACCACGATGACGATCAAATCTCGCGGATGGTGGCCCATGCGCGCGAATTGGTGACGGCGCGCCGCGGCGATTTGCGGGTCGAGGCCGCGCGGGAAGGGCTGGAATACGTGCTGCCGTTGGCGGACAATCGTTGATCGCCGGCACTGCGCCGCCGAAGGCGGGAACAGGCCGCTGGCAGGGGCGACGGTCACCCGCTGTGCGCTGGTTGATCGGAGGACGGCGCGGCCCGACCGGATCCGGTTTCGGGGGCGCGAACGAAGATCCAAGGGCGACATTCCGCGAGCCGCCGTTCCTTTTGGCCTTACGCCAGCAACTTAGTGACCACCTCGCCGGCGACGTCCGTGAGGCGGAAATCGCGGCCTTGGAAGCGATAGGTCAGCCTGGTGTGGTCGAAGCCAAGCAGGCGGAGGATCGTCGCGTGGAGATCGTGCACGTGCACCTTGTCGCGTGTGGCGTTGAAGCCGAATTCGTCGGACTCGCCGAGGGTGAGGCCGGGTTTGAGGCCGCCGCCGGCCAACCAGGTGGTGAAACAGTTCGGATGATGATCGCGCCCATCGTCGCCCCCCTGGACCATCGGGGTGCGGCCGAATTCGCCGCCCCAGACCACGAGTGTGTCGTCGAGCATGCCCCGCTGCTTGAGGTCCTTGATCAGCGCCGCCGTCGGTTTGTCAGTGTCCCGACAGTTCTTGGCCAGGTCCTTGGTCAGATTGCTATGCTGGTCCCAGGCCTCGTGAAAAATCTCAATGAACCGCACGCCGCGTTCGGCCAACCGGCGGGCCAGCAAACAGGTGTTGGCGAAGGAGGCCTTCCCCGGCTCGGCCCCGTAAAGCTCGAGGATCTCCCGCGGCTCCCGGGAAAGGTCCATCAATTCGGGGGCGCTGGTTTGCATTCGGTAGGCCATCTCGAAGGAGTTGATCCGGGTTGAAATCTCCGGATCCCCGACCACATCGAGACGGTCCTGGTTGAGGCGTTTGATCGCGTCGAGCGAGTCGCGTTCGAGGGTGGTGTCCATGCCTTTGGGATTGGACAGGTAAAGGACGGGATCGCCCACGTTGCGGAAGAGGACGCCCTGGTAAACCGATGGCAGGAAGCCGTTGCCCCAGTTGGAAGCCCCGCCGCTCGGGCCTTTGGCCCCGGTGCTGAAGACGACGAAGGCCGGCAGGTCCCGGGATTCGCTACCCAGCCCGTAGGTCACCCAGGCGCCGATGCCCGGCCGCCCGAATTGCTGGGTACCGGTATTCATCAGGATCTGCCCCGGGGCATGGTTGAAGGCGTCGGTGTACATCGACTTGACGATGGTGAGGTCGTCGGCGACCCCGGCCAGGTGGGGCAGGAGTTCGGACAACTCGGCGCCGGACTGGCCGTGCCTGGCGAACTTGAACTTGGGCCCGAGCAGCGTCGAATTCGGGTTGATGAAGGCGGCGCGGTAACCTTTGATCAAATCGGCGGGAGGCAGTTTGCCGTTCCATTTGGCCAGCTCCGGCTTGTAATCGAACAGTTCGAGGTGGCTGGGCGCCCCGGCCATGAAGAGGTAGATCACCCGTTTGGCCTTGGGCGCAAACTGGGGTGGACGCGGCGCCAGCGGATCGTGCGGGTCGGGGGCGGCCCAGCCGTTTTCCTGAAACAACTGGCCGAGGGCAATGGCGCCCAGTCCGAGGCCGCACTGCTGAAAAAACCAACGGCGCGTCACCAGTTTCGGATCGTGGCCGCGGTACAGGTGGGTTTGACAGTTCATATTGGAGCGACGGCTTAAAATACACCATTTGGTTGGCCTGCCAAGGCAAAGCCCATCTCGGCAGTGTCCGAAGTTGCGGTTGGAGCGCGAGTCTGTGACTCGCAGCGGCTTGATTTTGAAGCTGCTGTGCTGCGGCTCATAGAGCCGCGCTCCGAAATTAGGACACTGTCCCCATCTCGCGCACACGGGGCTCAAGGCCCCGCCGCCTGGTAGAGCTTTGCCAACTCGACCAGGAGCGGTTCCAGTCGTCGGTAATACTCGTCCTGGGGCAGCTTGGCCTTGGCTTGGCGGAGGCGGGCGACGGCCAACTCCAGTTCATCGCGCTGGGCGCGGATGGCAGCGGGCATCCGTTGCTCGGCGGCGTTGCGCACGAGGCAAAACTGGTTGGCGCGCAGTCCATCGAGCGCCGCGCCGTCCCGCGCGGTCTTGACCGCGTGGAGGCCGCGGAACCAATCGGCCGGCGTGCCCAGCCCATCGCCGTTGTCATCGAGCAAGGCGTGCTCGGTCGCCAGCCGGCCGGCGGTTGCATAGAACTCGGCCACGCGCCGCGCAGCGGTCAGGAAGGCCTCGAGCAGCGAGGTCTGGCCGTCCTTGTCAAGGTCAGCCCGGGGATCGGCGATCGCCTCGGCCAGATACTCGCCGAATCGGGTGTAGTTCTGTTCGTAGCCGCTGCGGGTGGCGGAGATGATGACGCGGCCGGCGGCGGACAATTTGTTCAGAAACGGCGCGCTGGCCGAGCTGCAGTCGATCACCGCCAGCGGGCGCTTGAACGGCTGAAGCCAGGTCGCCAGGTCGCTCGCCGACAGGTCCGGTCCGCGAAGGTTGAACTTGGCTTCCTGGCCGTCAAAC
>JAGWYX010000771.1 GCA_018969165.1 Verrucomicrobiota bacterium | reverse complement strand
CCTGGTCCTTGAGCCGGACGGGCAGGCGGACCCGGCGTTGGTTGAGCTGGACGCCGTTGCTGCTGCCCAGATCGACCAGCCAACGCTCGTTGCCTTGGGCGTGGATCAGAGCGTGTCGGCGTGAGACCGCGGGATGGTCCAAAACCAGCGAGTTCTTGGAGGACCGTCCGATGGAACAGAGGGCATGAAGGGCAACACAAACCCCGAACTCGTCTCCAGCCAGGCTTGCATGGGGCGGACTCTACCACTCCGCCGGTCGGTGGCGAGTCGGTAATCATCGGCGCCAATTTTTGAGTAACGAATAACAAAAGACGGTTAGCCAGCCGAACCGTCCGCAGGACATTCTTCGCGGTTGTTCGTCGATGATGCCGGCATCCACAACCCTCGGTGCAATCGGGTCGGAACCAACCCGGCGTCGAGCGGGGTCGGACCGGGGCGGGTTGGTGCCCGGGGTTGCGGTCAGCGGCCCCAGGGCTGAGGCGGGGCTGCGCGACCCGGGAGGGGAGCCGTTCGACCTTGCCCGCTCGGGCGGCAGGGGGAGCGCGCCAGCAACCGAGCCGACGGGCTGTTTCCATTGTGGCGTCCCGGTGCCGCACGTGGCGCTGCGGCGCGATGGCAAGGTGTTTTGTTGCGCGGGCTGTCTCGCCGTGTTCGAGCTTCTCAGCGAGCATGGGCTGGCGGATTTCTATCACCTGGGCGGCGCTGCCGGCATTCGGATCGAGGCGCCGCCGCAACCGGACCGGTTCGCGTATCTCGACGAGGCGTCGGTGCGGGAGCGGTTCGTGGATTTCGCCGATGCCCGATCAGCGCGGGTGACGTTCCGAGCGCCGTCGATTCACTGCGTGGGTTGCGTTTGGCTCCTGGAAAATTTATTTCGGCTGAAACCGGGAATCGGCCGGTCGGAAGTGAATTTTCTCCGCCGCGAGGTGTCGATCACGTTCGATCCGCGGGTGGTGCGGTTGAGCGAGGTGGCGGACCTGCTGGCGTCAGTGGGCTACGCGCCGGAATTGAATCTGGCCGACCTGGACCGGCCGGCTCAGGACCCGGCGCTGCGGCGGTGCTGGTTGCAGCTTGGCGTGGCGGGGTTCGCCTTTGGGAACATCATGTTGTTCAGCATCCCGTCCTACCTGGGACTGGATCGGCTCAGCGGGCCGGCTTTCCGGGAGTTGTTCGGCTGGCTGAGCCTGGGATTGGCGCTGCCGGTGGTCGGTTATTCGGCGGCGGATTATTGGCGCGCGGCGTGGTTGAGTGCGCGGCGGCGGGCGTTGACGCTCGAGGTGCCGATCGCGGCGGGCCTGGCCGCGCTGTTCGCGCAAAGCGCGTGGGCGGTGGTCAGCGATCGCGGCGTTGGCTATTGGGATTCGTTGGTCGGGTTGGTTTTCTTTTTGCTTTGCGGGAGATGGTTTCAGCAAAGGACCTATGCGCGGCTGGCCTTTGACCGGGACTACCGGTCGTTTTTTCCGCTGTCGGTGACGCGTCGAGCGGGCGCGGCCGAGGAGCGGGTGGCGTTGTCATGCTTGCGGGTCGGGGACCGGTTGGTGATTCGGAACGGCGAATTGATCCCGGCGGATGCGCGCCTGGTGGGTGGGGCGGCGTTGATCGACTACAGCTTCGTGACGGGCGAATCGGAGCCGGTGGCAAAGACCGTGGGGGAACATCTTTACGCTGGCGGTCGACAGACGGGTGGTCGCCTCGAGATCGAGACCGTCAAGCCGGTGTCGCAAGGTTATCTGGCGGCGTTGTGGGGGCGGGAGGAGTTCGATCAGGATGGTGTGGAAACGCTCGACACGGTGACCGATCGGTATGGCCGGTGGTTTGCGAAGGCCGTCATCGCAGTCGCGCTGGGCGCCGCGGTGGCGTGGGGGTTCCTGGACCCGAGCCGATCTTTGAGGTCGTTCACGGCGGTCTTGATTGTGGCATGTCCGTGCGCACTCGCCATGGCCGCGCCGTTCGCCCTGGGGACGGCTCGAGGCGTACTGGCCCGACGCGGTGTGTTCGTGCGGAGCCCGGGCGTATTCGAGGCCGTGGCGCGGGTGGACACGGTGGTATTTGACAAAACCGGGACGCTGACGACGGCGACGGGTGCGGCTGGGTTCGAGGGCGCGCCGTTGGCGTCGCAGGAGGCCGGGTGGCTGGCGGCGCTGAGCGAGCACTCGAATCATCCGTACGCGGTGCGTATCCGCGCGGCGCTGGCGGGGTCGCCGGTGCGTGAGCCGGTCGAGGACTTTGGTGAAACGGCGGGATGTGGCATTGAGGGCTGGATCGCGGACCACGAAGTTTGGATGGGCTCGGCGAAGTGGCTCAGATCGCGGGGTGCGGCGGTGCCAGCCGGTGGTGGCGGCCTGAACGACGCCGGTGGGACGGCGGTAAATGCAAAGTGGCAAATAGGCAATGGCCGGGTGCACGTCGCCATCGACGGTCGTTACCGCGGACATTTCATGCTGACAGCCCGGCTGCGGCCGGAAGTGGACGACCTGATCGGCCGGTTGGCGGCCGGCTATCAGTTGGCGCTGCTGAGCGGGGACAACGCGCGGGAACGAACGCGGTTCATCGAGTTGTTCGGCGAGTCGGCTCACCTGTGCTTTGACCAGAGCCCGGTGGACAAGCTCGAGTTCATCCGGCGGCTCCAGGGGCGTGGCGGCACCGTCATGATGGTCGGGGACGGGTTGAATGACGCGGGCGCGTTGAAGCGGAGCGACGTGGGCGTAGGCGTGGTCGAATCGTTGCAGCAGTTTTCACCGGCGAGTGACGTCATCCTGGCGGCCGACCGGTTGTCGCGGCTG